>CAYMAB010000072.1:0-3869 GCA_964388345.1 uncultured Candidatus Saccharimonadales bacterium | reverse complement strand
CCCCGGCGACAGCATCATCACCAGCGGCCTCGGCGGCCTCATCACCAAGGGCATCATCATCGGGCGGGTCGGCTCGGTCGATCAAAGCGACAACCAAGTCTTTCAGACCGCCCAGATCTCGAGTGATCTCAAGATCTCGAAGTTGGAGCTAGTCTTCGTGGTGGTGGGCGGCCGGTGAGGACGGCGGTGGCGGTGGTACTGGCGCTGGCGGCCGTCTGGCTGGAGGTCAGCTTTCTGGCGCCGCTGCGGCCACTCGGCGTGGTGCCGAACCTCGCGCTGGTGGTGATGGTGCTCGTCGCCACCAGCGTCGCCGCCAGCACCGGCCTAGCGCTGGCGGCCGTCGTCGGCCTCTCGCTCGACCTCGTTAGCGGCCGCAACTTCGGCCTCGAGACGGGCTTCTTTCTGCTGCTGCTGCTCTCTATTAGCTTGCTCGAGCGCCTCGGTACCGACTTCAACAATCTCGGCCTGCTGGCCGGCGTGGTGGCGGCCGGAACGCTGGTGGTCGATGGGGCGATTCTAGTCAGCCTCGCGCTCGGCGGCGGCGGGGTGCGCTGGGGCTACGCCGCCCACACGGTCGTGCTCGAGTTGATCTGTAACCTTGCGCTACTGGTCGCGCTACGCGCGGCGTTGGCCGGTCTGCTGCGGCCGCCGCGCGACGCCCTCTCGATTGGCCCTCGTCGTGGCTAAGGCGCGCCGAGGGCCAATCTTCGACTACCCAGCCGCGCTTGGCCGACGCCTGCACTTGCACCGGGCCCGTCAAGACAGCGAGCGCTGGGCCGATGCCATTCTGCCGGCGGATGCCGAGGCCACCCCGATCGAGACCGGTACCAGCCGCCGGCCGATCATGGCGCTGGTGGTGGTGGTCGGGCTGGGGCTGGCGCTCTTGGTGGTGCAACTCTTTCGCCTCCAAATCGAGCAGGGCTCGCGCAATCTCAATCTCGCCAACGGTAACAGTATCAGTCAGACCATCACCAGCGCGCCCCGCGGCGTCATCTACGACCGTAACCATCAGTTGCTGGTGCGTAACGTCGCCTCGCTCGACATCACCGTCACGCCGGAGCTGGTGCCGCGCTCGGCCAGCGCCCGGAAGCAAGAGCTGGCCAAGGTCGCCGACCTCGCCGGCATCACCACGGCTGTCATCGAGGCCAAGCTGGCCGATCGTAGCCTCAATCCATTGCAGCCGCAACTCCTAGCCAGCAACCTCGATCGCACTAAGGCGCTCTTGCTCGATCAAGAGATCAACGATCTGCCCGGCTTCAGTCTCCAAGTCAACCCGATCCGCGACTATTTGGACAATGGCCTCGATGCCAACATCTTGGGCTACACCGGCCGCGTCAGTGCCACCGATCTAGTCGGCCACCCCGGCTACCTGCCGACCGACTACATTGGTAAGGCCGGCCTCGAGCGCCAGTACGATTCGGCACTGAAGGGTCAAGACGGCCGCCAGCAGACTGAGGTCGACTCGGCCGGCCGGCCGGTCCGAGTACTGGCCAGTGCCCCGGCCACGCCGGGATCGAGCCTCGTGCTGACGATCGATCAGGGCTTGCAGCAGAAGCTGACCCAAGCACTCGAGGCCGAGCTAGCCAAGTCCGGCACCAAGCGAGCGGCCGGTGTGGCGATCGATCCCAAGACCGGCGAGATCCTAGCGCTTGTGAGCATCCCCGGTTACAACGAGAACCTCTTCAGTCAGGGCATCAGCGCCGCCGCCTACCAGCAGCTAACGAGTGATGCTGCCCAGCCACTCTTCAATAAGCCGGTCAGCGGCGCCTACCCGACCGGCTCAATCATCAAGCCGCTGGTGGCCTCGGCGGCGCTCGAGGAGGGCACGATCACGCCGGCTACGACCGTCGACGACAAGGGTTCACTCCAAGTGCCGAACCCGTACAACCCCAGCATCACCTACACCTATCACGGCTGGGAGCCGGGCGGGTTGGGAGTGATGAACCTAGAGCGGGCCATCGCCATGAGCTCGGACATCTACTTCTACACCGTCGGCGGCGGCTTCGGCAACGTCGTTGGCCTCGGAGTAAACCGCTTGACGTCGTGGTACGAGAAGTTCGGCCTCGGTAAGCCGACCGGCATCGATCTGCCAGGCGAGGCGGCCGGCCGGGTGCCGACGCCGGCTTGGAAAGAGAAGACTGAGCATCAGCCGTGGTACCTCGGCGACACCTTCAACATCTCGGTCGGCCAAGGCGACATTCTGGCCTCGCCGTTGCAGATGGCGGTGGCGACGGCGGCGGTGGCCAACGGCGGCAGCGTCATGCAGCCGCACCTTGTCAAAGAGGTCATCGACAACAACGGGCAGGTGACAAAGACGATCGAGCCAGTGGTCGAGCGCAAGCTGGCGATCGACCCGAGCTACCTGCAGGTGGTGCGCGACGGCATGCGCCAGACCATCACCAGCGGCACCGGCTGCTGCTACATCCAACAGTTCATCTCGGTGCCGGTGGCCGGCAAGACCGGCACGGCCGAGACCGATCCAGGCGGCAACCGTAAGCCAGATGCTTGGTTCACCTCGTTCGCGCCCTATGGTGATCCCAACATTGTGGTGGTGGCGTTGCTCGAGAATGCCGGTGAGGGCGCTAACTTCGCCGCCCCGGCCGTGCGCGACACGTTGGCGTGGTACTTCAGCCCCCACTAAGGCCCATCTGATAATGTTGTAACGTACTGACAATAGTAACTATTGACAGGCATTGGGGCGGCCTGCGAAAATCGATAGGCAAAAGCAAGATCAAAACCAAACCTACCTTACGTATACGTCGCCCAAGGCTCGGGATTGTGTCCCGAGGATTTTTTTTAAGCATCGAGCCATAAGATAGGAGAGTGTGCATGAACGCAGCCAAGAAAGACTTTTACCTAACCAGCGAGGGCAACACCAAGCTGAAGCAGGAGCTCGACGATCTGGTCTCGAACCAACGTAGCAAGATCGCGGCACGTCTGAAAGAGGCCAAGGAGTATGGCGACTTGAGTGAGAACGCTCAGTGGGACGACGCCAAGGATCAGCAGGCCTTCGTGGAGGGTCGTATCTCTGAGATCGAGACGATCTTAAAGCACGCCGTCGTGATCGAGCCGGCCAAGTCCAAGGGCATCGTCGGCCTCGGCTCAGTCGTCCACGTCGAGCTGGAGGACGGCGTCCAGCGCTACACCATCGTTGGCTCGACCGAGGCCAACCCCGAGGAGGGTCGCATCTCCAACGAGTCGCCGATCGGCATGGCGCTGATCGGTAAGAAGCCGGGCGAGGAGGTTGAGGTGGCGGTGCCGTCCGGAAGCATGACCTACAAGATCACGAAGATCGAATAACTCGCAATCAGAATGCGCTCACTAAAGAGGCCCCACCCGCGGGGTCTTTTTGGTCCGCGTGTATCCCGTCGGTCTGCTACAATATCTGGTATGGGAACGGCGCCCAAAAGTAAGTACTGGCTCGATCTGGCGGTGGAGGAGATCGAACGAACTCATCCGAGCGGGTCGTTGGTGGTCTCGACCGGGCACTCGCCCTCGGGTAATTATCACGTTGGGTTCTTGCGCGAGGTCTTGATTGCAAACGCTATTACGACGCGCCTGAAAGCCAACGGACGCGAGGCGACGCACCTCGATTACGTCGACGACTTCGACGTGCTGCGTAAGATCCCGGCCAACGTGCCAGCTGAGTTCGAGCAGTATCTGGGCCAGCCGCTCTACGTGGCGCCCGATCCGTTCGGCGACTGTCACACCAGCTACGCCGACCACTTCTTGGGCGGCCTCTACGACGCGCTGGAGCGGCTAGGTGTCGAGTTCACTTCGGTGCGCAGTCACAAGGAGTATCAAAAAGGCACCTTCACCGGTTCGATCGAGGCCAGTCTAGCCAAGCTCGACGAGGTCAAGGCCATTAT
>CAYMAB010000071.1:0-3912 GCA_964388345.1 uncultured Candidatus Saccharimonadales bacterium | reverse complement strand
CCCAAGCGCCTACCTCAGTTCAACCGGCTCGACGTTCGTACTAGCTTCTTGCAACGAGTGCCGTTGGCGCGACGCTATCATCAACTCTTCCCACTCTGGCGGCGGCTGGCATTCGAATCGTTCGACTTCAGCCAGTACGACCTCGTCATCTCGACCAGCTCGGCCGAGTCGAAGGGCGTCATCACGCCGCCCGGCACGCTTCACATCGCCTATCTCTTCACTCCAACACGCTACTACTGGAGCGACTACCACCGCTATCTAAAGGATCCCGGCTTTGGGCCGCTCAACCCGCTCGTCCGACGCGTCATGCCGGCGGTCATCTCACGGATGCGGCAGTGGGACTACGCCGCCGCCCAGCGGCCCGACCACCTCGTAGCCGACTCAACCTTCGTCGCGGCCAGAACCACCAAGTTCTATCGTCGGCCGGCCACCGTCATCTACCCGCCGGTCGAGCTGGAGCGCTTCCGGGCCGATCAGAAGCGAGACGACTACTACCTAGTTGTCTCACGCTTGATTCCCTATAAGCGAGTCGATCTGGCGATCGAGGCCTTCAATCACTTGAAGCTACCGCTTCGAATCGTTGGCGGTGGTAGCGAGCTGACCAAACTACAACGTTTGGCCGGTCCAACCGTCAGCTTTCTCGGTCGCTTGAGCGATGAAGCGACCACCGAGCAGTATGCGCGGGCCAAGGCGCTGATCTTCCCGTCAGAGGAGGACTTCGGCATCACGCCGCTCGAGTCCATGGCCACCGGCTGCCCCGTGATTGCCTACGGCCGCGGCGGGGCGCTCGAGACGGTGATGGAGCCGCAGACGGGCCTCTTCTTCAACGATCAAACCGCCGAGTCACTGGCAGCAGCGGTCGAGCGCTTCCAGACCATGAAGTTTGATCCGAAGGCTATCCGCCACCAAGCTGAGTGCTTCAGCGTCACTAACTTTAAAGACCAGATCAAGGATCTGGTCTCGAGTCTCGCCAGAGATTAGGGCGGCTTACTTATCGAGCTTTCTAGCCGCCTCCACGACGGCCCCAAAGGCGGCCGGTTCGCTTACGGCCAGTTCGCTTAAGATCTTGCGGTCGAGCGTGATGCCGGACTGCTTGAGCAAATTGATGAAGCGACTGTAGGGCAACTCGAAGCTGGTCAGCGCCGCGTTGATGCGAGTGATCCAGAGTGAGCGCAGGTCGCGCTTACGGTTGCGCCGGTCGCGATAGCCATACTGGAGCGACTTTATAACGGCTTGGCGGGCCAGCTTGACGCTCGAGCGGCGCCCAAGGCTCATGCCCTTGGTCTGCTGCCGGAGCTTCTTGTGCTTTTGGTGACTGGCGGTGCCGCGCTTGACTCTCATTTGTGCGTCCCGAGCATGCGCTTAACCTGCGACTCGTCGCCGCTGGCAATCTCATACTCCTTCACATAGGTCCGCTTCAGCGAGGCCTGCTTGCCACCAAGAAGGTGGCCGCGGTAGGCCCGACGGTGCATCAACTTGCCACCAGCGCTGATCTTGATGCGCTTGGCCATGCCTTGATGGGTCTTAAGTTTTGGCATCTTTCCTAGCTCCTACGATTATGCTTAGTTCGCGACCGGTTTGCTGATAGTCTTGCTCGATGGTGGCCAGATCGGTGAGTTGCTCGGCGAAGCGGCCAAGGATGACGCGGCCCAGTTCGGGATGAGTGATCTCACGGCCGCGGAAGAGCAGCCCGATGCGAACCTTGTGGCCTTCGTTCAAGAAGCGGCGAGCGCGCTGCAGTTTGACGTCGAAGTCGTGAGCGCCGATCTTGAGGCCTAGCCGGACCTGTTTAACTTCGACCAATCGCTGGTTCTTCTTGCTCTTCTGGAGTTGCTTGGTCTGCTCGTACTGGTACTTGCCCCAGTTGAGCAGCTTCACCACCGGCGGGTTGGCGTTCGGAGCGATCTCGGCCAAGTCGAAGCCCGTCTCTTCGGCCTCTTGGAGGGCTTGGCTGAGCGGTACGACGCCGCGCTGCTCACCCTCGGCGCCAACCAGTCTAACCTCTTGGGCCGTGATCTCTCGATTCAGGCGGATCTTGTTTATGTCGTTCTCCTAAAAGCTCTAGGACAGTCTAACAGAGAAGAATGCCATCGTCAACGCTCCAGTTGGCCCAGCCCAACGGCCGGCTTCTCGGTGATGATGCGAATGTGGCGGTCGGCCAAGCGCACCGCGATTGGGGTGCGGCCGGCGACCTTGCCGTCGATCATGATGCTGGAGGCCGGCTCGGTCTCGATCAGGACCTTGGTACCGTAGAGCCGGGTGGTGGCGCTGTCTTGGAGGGGGGAGTCGCCGCGGAGGCGCTGCCAGATGTAGGGTCCGAGTTGGCGGCGACCGGGCGATTCGGCCATGCTGACGACGAGTTGATCGTCTTGGAGGGGATCGAGGAATTTTTGGTTGGCGACCGAGAGTGAGAAGATCGGCGACTCGATGGCGAGGTTGTCGAGCTTGATCTTCGATTCGAGGCTCTGGTAGTGCTGGGCGCGCCCCCAACCGGCCTTGAACTGCCAGAGTCGCGACCGCAGCTTGGGATCGGATGAGTCGACGTTCTTATCAAGGTCGGTCTCGAAGCCCAAGCTGAGTGATGAGAGGAAGTAGCGCTGGCCGGCCGCCATCAAGCGGTAGGCGGTGATGCGGCGGGCCGCTAGCACGGTGCAGGCCTGCTGCCAGCCAACGATGCCGAAGTGGCGGGCGAGGCTATTCGAGGAGCCCATCGGGATGATGCCGACGGCCACCTTCTCCTCGCTGATGCCATTGATGATCTCGTTGACGGTGTCGTCGCCGCCGACGGCCACGATGGTGGTGTAGCCTTTCTCGATAGCGGCGGCCGTCATCTTGGCGGCGTCGCCGGGGCCGGTGGTCTTGGCGAACTCGCCGCTGATGCCGAGCTCCTTCAAGAAGTCGCGCAGTTTATCTTGGACTTGGTTGACGGCGCCGCCGGCCGCGGCCGGATTGACGATGTAGTAGTACATCAGGGCTCCGTGGGCTCAGTCGTCTCGGTGCCCTCGGGCAGGCTCTCGCGGGCCGCCTCCGGTAGCGGCATGGTGACGTTGCCGATGAAGATGGCGCCGTGAGCGATCCCGAGATGAGTGGTGGTGATGTTGCCGGTCAGGCGCCACGTCTCTGTCAGAGTGGTCTGATTGGCGGCCTTGACGTCACCTTCGAGGCGGCCGGCCAGCGCGATGTCGCGGGCGGTCAGATTACCGACGACGTGGGCGTTGACGCCTATGGTGATGGCGCCCTTGGTCTTGACGTGGCCGCTGAGCGTGCCATCGATGATGATGTCGTGTTCACTGGAGAGGTTTCCCTTGACGCGCACGCCCGTGCCGATCATGGTCTCGTTGCCGGTGATGCCTGTCAGTTGATCTGTCTTCATGTCTCCTCCTTGGCTAAGGTGCGTTGACTGGCCTGCTTGAGTGCGCGCTCTTCTTCCTTCGAGAGCTGATGCTTGCTCGAGCCGTAGTCGACCGGTTTGACGTAGACGCGGGTGCCGCTGCGGCCATGCATGCTGGTGAGGATGTAGCCGGAGTCGTGACCATCGAGGACGGCCAGCGCAAAGCTCTGGTCTCCACCGGTGTCACCGAAGGGGTTGAAGCGGACGATAGAGACCTTCTGTGAGGCCAGCTCGAGCGTCTCGGCTAGATGGGTATGAGAACTCAATAACTTACCGAGACCCTCATCGATCTCGGCGACGCGGCGATGGTGGTTCTCGAGCGTCTTCTCGAGGCTGGTGCCATCGCTTGAAGCCAGCGTGGAGGCCATGTGGCGGCGCATCTGCCGCAGTTGCCAGTAGCAGGAGGCCGCTACAGCTAGGCTCACAAGCGATAGTGCGATCAACCACAACATGACTCTAGTATGGCGTTAATCTGTTGGACTGGCAAGATTCAATTGCGACTGGTACCATTTAAGCATCAT
>CAYMAB010000070.1:0-3937 GCA_964388345.1 uncultured Candidatus Saccharimonadales bacterium | reverse complement strand
ATGCAGAAGGTGTCGCCGCCCAGATAGGCGACGATGTTGTCGCGGCTGGTGGTGTAGAACGAGCTGAGGGCACGGGCGATGCCGGAGCGGTAGCGGGCGATGGTGATCTCGCGGTCACCGGTCGGCAGGCGCTGGCGCTGGGTCAGCTGGGGGTCGGCGATGCCGACGACGATGGCGATGCGCGGCCGTTCGAGGCTGAGCTCGAAGAGGCGCGACTCGGCCTCCAGCAGCGTCTCGTCGCTGCCGTCGAAGTGGAGCAGGTCGTAAATGAACTTGTCCAAGCGCTCTTCTTGGTGAGGAATGGTCTCGATCAGGATCGACTGGTGCATGACGAGCTCGGCGATCGAGCAGATCAATGGTGCGATCTCGTCATGATTGGGCAGCCGGTAGGCCAAGATGACGTAGCCAACTGGCTTGCCGCCGTAGCGAAAGGGGATGGCCCACGGCCGATCGCGAACCGAGAGCGACTCTTGGACGGCCGGATCGCTGGTCGAGAGCACCAAGCCAGCCGGATCTACGACCGTGAGCGGTTGATTGACCAGTCCCGCGACCTTGACTTGGATCTTTTCAGCAATCTGCCGAGTTAGCATACTCCATCGCGCCCTTCTTTGGAATTTTGCCTTATGCTAAGAGTAGAACGCCGGGGCCAACCAACGCAAGCATAAGGGTAATGAGCGGCCACGGCGTTGCCAGATCGGCCCAAATGGGCTATAGTCTCTACGTTCCGGCGCGTTAAAGTGGCCGGTCTACGGAGCCTTAGCTCAGCTGGTAGAGCGCTTCCTTGACGTGGAAGAGGTCAGAGGTTCGAATCCTCTAGGCTCCACCATTCGACCGATTAACATCCAGATTCAACCCGGACCTGTGGCTCAGCGGTTAGAGCACTCGATTCACATTCGAGGGGTCGGTTGTTCGAATCCACCCAGGTCCACCATCCGACACTCGGCAAACCGAATCGTGATTCGATAAGGAGCTTCGCATGCCAGACCAAACCGACAACCTCTACGCCATGCGCCATTCACTGGCGCATATCTTGGCGACGGCCATCCAAACCATCTGGCCGGAGGCGCAGTTTGGGGTTGGGCCAGTGATTGAACACGGATTTTATTACGACGTTAAACTGGGTCACGCCATCACGACGCAAGACTTTCCCAAGATCGAGGCCGAGATGCGCCGAGTGATCAAGGCCGACTATCCGTTCGAACGCTCGGAACTCTCGATTGAGCAGGCCATCGACAAGGTGAGAGCTGAGAAGCAGTCGTTTAAGGTTAGTTTGCTGGAAGACCTACAGAAACACGGCACAACGGTGGCCAAAGAGATCGATGCCGCCCAGCTGGGATTGAGCGATAACGCTGCTAAAATTACAACGGTTTCGTTCTATAAAGATGGCCCATTTGAAGACCTCTGTCGTGGCCCACATCTGGAATCGACCGGGAAGGTCGGTGTCTTCAAGCTGACCAAGGTGGCCGGTGCCTACTGGCGCGGTGATCAGCAGAACGAGCAGCTTCAGCGGATCTATGGTGTTGGGTTCGAGACGCAGTCGGAGCTCGATGAGTACCTCGCGTTTGTCGAGGAGGCCGAGCGGCGCGACCACCGCAAACTGGGCAAGGAGCTCGATCTCTTCACGTTCTCGGATCTGGTTGGCCCGGGGCTTCCTTTATATACACCGAGGGGCACGATCATCATCGAGGAGTTGAAGCGGGCGCTCAAGGAGATCAGCCAGCAGCATGGCATGCTCCAGGTCTCGATCCCGCACCTCGCCAAGATCGATCTCTACAAGCTCTCTGGCCACGCCGACAAGTTCGAGGAGGAGCTCTTTCGGGTGAAGAGCCACTATGATCAAGAGTTCGTCCTAAAGCCAGTCAACTGCCCGCACCACACCCAGATCTACGCCAGCCAGCCGCGTAGCTACCGCGATCTGCCGCTGCGCTATATTGAGCAGACGACGCAGTACCGCGACGAGAAGCCGGGCCAGATTGGCGGGCTGCAGCGCACGCGCGGCTTCACCGTCGACGACGGCCACACCTTCTGCCGGCCGGATCAGATCAAAGAGGAGGCCGCCACGATCGTGCGGATCATCCAAGGCTTCTACCAGAACTTGGGCCTCTGGGGCAACCACTGGGTCTCGCTGTCGCTGCGCGATCCGGCCCAGCCTGAGCGCTACATCGGTGATGCCAAAGATTGGGATGTTGCTGAGGCGATGCTGGCCGAGGTTTCGAAAGAGTTTAAGCTCGATGCCAAACCGATGGAGGGCGAGGCGGCCATCTACGGGCCGAAGCTCGACTTCATGTTCAAGGATGCGCTTGGGCGCGAGGTGCAGCTAGCGACGATTCAACTCGACTTCGCCATGCCGAAGCGCTTCGACCTGACGTACGTCGACTCGGATGCCGAGGAGAAGACGCCGGTGATGATCCACCGCGCCATCCTCGGCTCATTCGAGCGCTTCATGATGCTCTTAATCGAGCACTACGCCGGCCGCTTCCCGGTCTGGTTGGCACCAGAACAGGTGCGGCTGATGACTGTCAATGAGACCGGGCCGATCGCCAAGTACGCGGCCAAGGCTCTGGAGAAGATGAGGGCGCAGGGGATTCGCGTAACACTCGATGACTCAAACGAGTCGGTCGGCAAGAAGATTCGCAAGGCCGAGCTGATGAAGGTGCCATACGTGCTGGTGATCGGCGACAAGGAGCGCCAGAGCGATTTAGTCGAGCCGCGGCTGCGGGCCGACATGAAGAGCCAAGGCGAAGGTGGGCTGCCGCTCGATGGCTTCATCGCCCAAGTCTCCAGCCAAGTGGCCGAACGCACCGAGCCGTGAAGGCGCCGAGCCGGTTTGCCGGCGACGTTTATAAGATAGTGGAGAGTATCCCAGCTGGGAGAGTGATGACCTATGGCCAGATCGCGGCGCTGGTCGGCCATCCGCGAGCGGCGTTGATAGTCGGCCAAGTGGCACACTGGGGCCCGCTGGACTTGCCGTGGCAGCGGGTGGTGCACAAAGATGGTGGTCTCGCCAGTGGCTACACCACCGGCGGCTACGAGGCGCACAAGCGAGACCTCGAGGCCGAGGGTGTCGTGATCAATCGTAACTACAAGGTCACCGACATGGCCACGCGGCTATGGTGGCCGGGTGAGTAGGCTGGTCGCGATCGTCGGGCCGACGGCCAGCGGCAAGTCGGCGTTGGCCATGCGAGTGGCCGAGCGCTACGATGGCGAGATCATCTGTGCCGATTCGCGCACGCTCTACCGTGGCCTTGATATCGGTACGGCCAAGCCGACCAAGGCCGATCGGGCGACGGTGCCGCACCATCTGCTCGATGTCATCGACCCCGATGAGACCTACAGCGCCGCTCAGTTCAAGGTCGAGGCTGATCGCCTAATCGAAGAGATCTCCGGTCGGGGTCGCCTGCCGATCCTCGTCGGTGGCAGCGGCCTCTATCTCTACGGCGCCCTCTACGACTACAGCTTCCCGGCCGGACCGAGTAATGAAGAGCGGTTGGAGCTTGAGCGATTAACGACTGACCAGTTGATCGATCGTCTGGCTGCAGCCGATCCAGAGACCTTGGCTTCGGTCGATCGAGCCAACCGTCGCCGATTGATTCGAGCGATCGAGACGGTTGGGCTGCCGAAAGGCCACGCTCAGCTTAGACCCGAGACTTTGGTGGTCGGTTTGCGAGTCGATGGGGAGGAGTTGCGTCAGCGGATCTCTGGCCGAGTCGATCAGATGGTCAAAGACGGCTTCGTCGACGAGATCAAGCGCATCGTTAAGCTGTATGGCTGGGACAACGAGGCCATGACCAGCATAGGTTATCGGGCCTTCCGTGACTTCATCGAGGGCCGATCATCGCTCGAAGAGGCAGAGATGGCCTTCGCCAACGGTGACTGGCAACTGGCCAAGCGGCAGCTGACTTGGTTTAAACGCAACCCGGACATCGAGTGGTTCGAT
>CAYMAB010000069.1:0-3978 GCA_964388345.1 uncultured Candidatus Saccharimonadales bacterium | reverse complement strand
GACTCTACCGACCTCAAGACCGGCGAGCGACCAGTTCGGGCAGTGTAGGCCGCCGCAGACTCCCCGTTCATCGGTTCTTGGTCAGACCGCTCTACCAGCGCCGAATAGTCGATGAGACCATCGGATCCCGACGTTCCTTCCGGTGAAGACGGTCCCTCGTGAGACGGCTCGACTGGTACTGCCATATCTAATCCTTATCTAGGCCTTTGGCCCGATTGTATCATACCCCTAAAGCTTCTTGATAATCGCTTCGATGCCGGCGGCGTAGGCACCGCCTTGGTCGAGCCTGAGAGACAGGCGCGGCACGAACTTGGTCGAGAGCGCCTGGGCCACGGCCGCCTGCAGCTCTGGCTTGACGGCCTCGAGCTCCTTCATGACTTGCTCGGCCGGCGATGCCTCGGCCAGCACGCCGATCCAGATGACGGCGTGCTTGAGATCGGGCGAGACCTCGGCTGCCGTGATGGTGACGGCCGGCGCCATCCGCCGCGGCAGCAGGCCAATGAGGCGGGCCGCCGCCGCCTGTTGAATCACTCGCTCAACCTTGCGCGTACGCTCGGTCATAGCGTGCGGGCGCGCGACTCGGTGGTGATGAACTCGAGCCGGTCGCCTAGCTCGATCGGCGTCGTCGTCTCGACCACGAGGCCACACTCCTCGCTCTCCACCACCTCTTTGGCCGGCTGCTTGTTCTTCTGCAGACTGATGAGCTTGCCGCGGCCGATCTCGGCCTTGTCACGGGTGATCTTGACGCCTTGGCCCTGCTCGACCTTGCCGCTCGTAACCTTACCGCCGCAGACGACTTGGGCCTTGGTCGTCTTGAAGACGCCAAGGATGTCGAGCGTCGCCGCCACCGTCTCAATGATCTCCGGCGCCAGCATGCTCTCGAGCACCGCCCGCAGATCGTTTAAAAGTTCGTAGATGACCTTATAGAGCTGGACCTTGACGCCCTCGCGAATGGCCAGCTGCTTGACGGTCGAGCCGATGCCGACGTTGAAGCCGAGCAGCACGGCGCTGGCCGTCTTGGCGGCCGTGATATCAGATTCGGCGATGTCGCCGAGGCCGGATTGGACGATCTTGATGCCGACCTCGTCGTTGCGCAGCGCCGCGAGGCTGTCTTGGAGCGCCTCAAGCGAGCCGGCCACGTCGGCCTTGATGACGACGTTGAGCTCCTTCACTTTGCCGGCCGTGATGGCATGGCTGAGCTCGTCGAGCCCGATCTTCTTCACGCCCAACATGCTCTTGATGGCGCCTTGGCGCTGAGTGGCGACCGTGGCGGCCTTGGCGCTGCGATCGTCGACCACCTCATGATAAAGGTCGCCGAAGGCCGGTACGGCCTTAAAACCGGTTACAACGGCCGGGGTGCCGGGCGGCGCCGCCTTGATACGGGTACCGCGGTAGTCTTCGAGGTTGCGGATCTTGGCATACGTGGCGCCGGCGACGATGTAGCGGCCGACGGCCAGCTTGCCGTTACCAACCAGCACCGTCGCGACCGGGCCGCGGCCGGGATCGAGGTGCGACTCGATCACAACGCCGTCGCTGGGGCCGTCGACGCGGGCGCGCAACTCCTCGATGTCGGCCACCAAGAGCACCATGTCGAGCAACTCTTCGAGGTTCTGGCCGGTCTTGGCCGAGACCTCGACCGTCACCGTCTTGCCGCCCCACTCCTCCGGTGCCAGATCGAGCTCACTGAGCTCTTGCTTGACTCGATTAGCGTCGGCACCGGGCTTATCGACCTTGTTGATCGCCACCACCATCTGGACATTGGCCTCGCGAGCGAAGCGGATGGCCTCCTTAGTCTGTGGCTTGACGCCATCGTCGGCCGCCACCACGATGATGGCCACATCGGTGATACGAGCGCCGTGGGCGCGGATAGCCGAGAAGGCCTCGTGGCCGGGCGTATCAAGGAAGGTTATTAAGCGGCCCTTGCGCGTGACTTGGTAGGCACCGATGTGCTGGGTGATGCCGCCGGCCTCTCCGGCCGCCACGCCGGCACTGCGAATGGCATCGAGCAAGGAGGTCTTACCATGATCGACGTGACCCATGACGGCCACCACCGGCGGCCGCGGCTCGCCCGCAGCGTCGCCCTTGGACGGCGCCGGCGGCGCCTCAACCGTCGCCACTTCTGGCACCACCTCGACGCCCATGTCGGCCGCGATGATGGCGGCCGTCTCGAAGTCGATCTGTTCATTAATGGTGGCCATAACGCCGTTACGCATCAGCTCACCGACCACCTTGGCGACTGGTCGGTCGATGCGAGCGGCTAGATCGCCGACGCCAACGACGGCCGGCACTTCGATCGGCTTAGGTTGTGGGGTGGTGGAGCTGGTTTCGGTCATCGTGCCCTCATGGCGGTCTTAGTTAACTTGGCGGCACATTCCGGGCTGCAGGTGTAGGCACCGCGGCCGGTGACGTGGCCGCCTAGATCGGCAGTGAAGCCGGTGGCACCGAGCGTCCAGCGCTGGAGCTGGGCCTTCGGCGCCCGCGTTCGGCAGACCCGGCACATTCGCTCGGGCACCGACATTACTGCTCCTTCGGTGCGGCCTTGACGGACGGCTTGGTGGCCTTGGCCTTCGACGTGGCCGCCGGACTCTTCAGGCTGAGTGAGAGCTTGTGGGCGTCGGCGTCGATGGCGATGATGCGGAAGGTCTTGGTCTCGCCGAGCTTCACCAGCTGGGCCGGATTATCGACGTGCTCATCGCTGAGCTCCGATATATGCACCAGCGCCTCGATGGCCGAGGTGACTTGGACGAAGGCGCCGAATGGCGTGATCCGCGTGATCTTGCCCTCAACGGTGTCGCCGACCTTCAGCCGCGCGATCTCCTTGGCCCACGGGTCGGGCAGCAGTTGCTTGATGGAGAGCGAGAGCTTGTCGCGATCGATCGAGATGATCTTGGCCTTGGTCGTCTCCCCGACCTTGACGTACTTGCCGGGGTTGTCGACGCGGTCCCAAGCGATCTCGGAGATGTGGACGAGCCCCTCGATGCCGTCGACGTTGACGAAGATGCCGAAGTCGACCACACCGGTGACGACGCCACTAACAACATCGCCGACCTTCAGCTTGGAGACCTTGTCCTCGGTGTCCTCGCGCTTGGCCGCCTTCTCCGATAGAATCAGTTTGCTCTCGCGGCGGTTGGCGTCCAGCACCCGCACCGTCAACGGCTTGCCGACGAGGCTGGTCAGGCGGTGCAGAATCTCGTCCTTGTCGGCGCCGGAGACGCGTGGGTAGTTCTCGGCCGAGAGTTGTGAGACGGGCAGGAAGCCGCGGATGCCCTCGGCCTCGACCAAGAGGCCGCCCTTGTTGGCGTCGTAGGCTTGGACCTCGAAGGTCTCGCCACTCTTGAAGCGCTCTTCCAGATCTTCCCAGCCGCGTTCCTTCGCGACCTTCTTCAAACTCAAGATAGCGTAGCCGCTGTCGCTCTCTGGGTCGAGCACGCTGGCGCTGATGGTGTCGCCGGGCTTGATGCCGGCCGCCTGCTCGATCTCGCGACCGATGACGAGGCCGGTGCCACGAGCACCCAGATCGAGCCAGACCTCATGCTTCTCCGCCACGATGACGGTTCCTTCGACGACGTCGCCCGCCGTCATACCCAAATTGGGCTGATCGGCCAGTAGCTCCTCCATGGTGGTGGGCTCGGCCGTCTTTGTCTTGCTTGGCATAACCAGTTGCTTCATCCGTCCCAACTACTCGGGCGAGATGAAGACTCTCCTTCGTGATAGATTTCGTCCGCTGCCGTCTAGGCGAAGGCGGACGAGTTGATACCTATTCTACGCCTCGCTAGAGCGGTTGTAAAGGGAGAGAGGCCGGACGCACGCGGGCACGTCGACTCTTCAAGTACCAACGCAGCATCCCTGCCAACGCCACGGCCGCCAGCACCGAGCCGAGACCGCCGCCGGTCTGCGGGATGGCTACCGGCTTCGGCTGGGCCACCGGTGCGGCCGGCGCAGCCGCTACCTTGGCCTTGGCGGCCCGCTGGGCGGCGG
>CAYMAB010000068.1:0-3999 GCA_964388345.1 uncultured Candidatus Saccharimonadales bacterium | reverse complement strand
GTAGTAGAGGTTGGCGGCCGAGACGCCGGCGTAGCGCATCAGGTTGTGTACTTCTTGGGCGTAGGCCTTGGCCTCGGCCGGACTGTGCATGTCCGGCTCGGAGACGATCTCGAGCAATGGTGTGCCGGCGCGGTTGAGGTCGACCAGCGAGTAGTCGGCGCCGGCTGGATGGACCAGTTTGCCGGCGTCCTCTTCGAGGTGGGCCCGGGTGATGCCGACACTGACGCTCTGGCCGTCCAAGCTAAACTCAACCGAGCCCTTCCCGACGATTGGCTGATCGAACTGAGTGATCTGGTAACCCTTCGGCAGATCTGGATAGAGGTAGTTCTTGCGATCGAACTTGGTCTGGCGAGCGATTTGGCCGTTCAGGGCGAGGCCGGCACGAATGGCCAGCCCGATGGCGACCCGGTTCAGCACCGGCAGCGTGCCGGGCAGGCCGAGACAGACCGGGCAGAGCTTGGTGTTGGGCTCGGCCTCGCGGGCATCGTTGTCGCAGGCACAGAAGAGCTTCGATTTGGTGGCGAGCTGGACGTGCGTCTCGATGCCGATGACTGGGCGATAGGCGCTCACGATGGCACCCCTAGATCGGTCAGGGCTTGGCGGAAGGCGGCCAGCGCCTCATGGGCCTGCGACGCCACCAGATCGAAGCCGACCTCGTGGGCCAAGTTATTGCGTAGCTTATGGGCACCCCAAACGGCCTCTTTATCACTCAAACGACCTTCGGCCCGCTTCAGGCGGACCGCCATCGTCTCACCACTGAAGCCCTTACCCCGCAAGACGTAGTCGAGTAGCTTATCGGCCTCGCTGACGGCGTTGCGCAGACCGGCCCCACCACTGCGTGACATCTGTTCGACGGTCTGCCAGCGCGTCTGGACCAGACCAACGTCGAACGAGCGGGCGCTACGGCGCTGCGGCGAACGCTGGCGGCGCGGCTTGGCACCCATCAAGGCCAGCAGCAGCACGGCCGCCACGATGATGACGATCAGACCGGCCGTCACGTCACCACCCCGCTCGACCGGGCCGTGAAGTCGAGCAAGCGCTCAAGGCCGGCGGCGGCGGCCAACAACTCCACCTCACCACGCTGCGGCCCGACAAGCTGCAGGCCGATCGGCAGGCCGCCGGAGTCTAGGCCGCTCGGCAGGCTGATGGCCGGACAGCCGACGAGGCTGGGCGCCACCGTCATGATATCGGTGGCGTACATCGCCAGCGGGTCGGCCGCCTTGGCGCCGAGCGCGAAGGCGGTGGTGGCGCTGGTGGGCCCGAGTAAGACGTCGTAGTCCTTGAAGGCGGCCGCGAACTGCTCAATCAACTGGGTACGCACCGTCTGGGCTTTCTTATAATAGGCGTCGTAGTAGCCGCTCGAGAGCACATAGGTGCCGATCAAGATGCGGCGCTGGGCCTCGGCCCCGAAGCCGTGGCTACGACTGAGCTCGTAGGTCTCAGCCAAGGACGTGGCCTCGGGTGCGCTCAAGCCGTACTTGATGCCGTCGTAGCGCGACAGGTTGGAGCTGATCTCGGCCGGCACGATGATGTAGTAGCAGGCCAGCGCCAAGTCGGCGGCCGGCAGGCTGAACTCGGTGACACTGGCGCCGGCGGCCTCGAGTCGCTCAACCGTTGCCTCGATGCTGGCCCTGACCTCGGGCGCAACCCCCTCGGCCTCGATAAACTCTCTGACCAGCCCGACTCGCAAACCTTTGACGTCCGGCTTGCCGATAGTATAACGGGGCGCTCGCTCAATCGTCGTAGCATCGGCCGGATCCTTGCCGGCCAGCACGTCGAGAACCAGCGCGGTGTCGGCCACGCTCCGCGTGATCGGCCCGATCGTGTCGGTCGAGCTGGCCATCGCCACCACCCCATAGCGCGAGACGAGGCCGTAGGTCGGCTTGAGGCCGACGGTGCCGGTCAGACTGGCCGGAAAGCGGATCGAGCCGCCGGTGTCGGTCGCCAACGCAAAGGGTGCGAGGCCGAGCGCCACAGCGGCGGCCGGTCCGCCGGAGGAGCCGCCGGGCACCTTCGCCGGATCCCACGGGTTCTTGGTTGGCCCGAAGTCGCTGTTCTCGGTCGAGGAGCCATGCCCGAAGGCATCGAGGTTGGCCTTGGCAATCATGACGGCGCCTTCAGCTTCAAGCCGCTCGATGGCCGTAGCTTGATATGGTGCCTCAAACGGCTCCAAGATGTGGCTGGCGGCGGTGGTGTGGGTGCCGGTAGTCAGAAAATTATCCTTAGCGATGAAGGGCACGCCAGCGAGGCGGCCGAGGCTCTCCCCTCGCTTAATTCGCGTATCGATGGCCTTAGCACGGTCGACAGCGGCCGCATTAACCTCGAGCACGGTGTGAAACGACTCGGCTCGTTCGATGGCTTCCAGTGACGCCGTCACGAGAGCCTCGGCTGTCACTCGGCCGGCCTGAACATCCGCCGCCAACGCCTCGATCGGCCGGTCCAGCTCCACTAGAGCACTCGCTTGACTTTAATGTAGCCGTCTTGCGTCTGCGGCGCCCCGGCAAGGAGCGCTTCGCGCGAGAGCACGCTGGGCCGAGCGACGTCGTCGCGCCAGACATCAACGAGGCCGGTGACTTGGCTGGTCGGCTCGACGCCGGTGGTCTCGACACTACCGAGTTGGCCAACGAAGCCAACGATGCTGGCGAGCTCAGTGGCCAAGGCTGCGGCGGCTTCGTCACTCACGCCGATGCGGGCGAGGGAAGCGAGGCGTTTGACTTCGGCTGGATCGATGGCGGACATATCCGCAATTATACAATTCCTATCTGATTTTATAAAGGGCGCAGCGGCCCCAGCCAACTCGGCCGGGGCCACCACTTCGTCTCACTCCGGGGTGTCAGCGCACCACTGCGGCACGGCTATCACCTAGTCAAGGTTCTTGTTGGTCTCTTGAGTTTGTTACCACGAATTGACACTCTTGACGCGGCTCATCTACCCTGTTAAACTGCCTTCATCCCATCCAACGACCCATTAGGGGGAGCCCGGCCATGCCGAGACAGAGTGGTAACAAGGATAAGCGGCGCGGCCGCAAGAAAGCCACGCGCAGCACCGGCAAGCAGTGGAGCGAACCCGGTCAGGCCAACGGCCGTATGGCAACCGAGTCGGCCCAGACGTTCTTGACCGGTCAACCGGCGGGGAACGGCAGAAGGCGAGGCCCGACACCGGACCCACTGGCCATGCGCCAGCGCAGCAGCGCCCCGCCGCCCCACCACCGCCACCACTCCACCGCCCGCTAACCGCTCGATGGGACTTCGATCCCCCAGCGACAACGACGTCGCCGGGGGATCTCCCGTTTATAAGATCATTGTTTCAACAACTTTACCAGCGCCGCCTCGTCGATCACCTTGGTGCCCAACTTCTTGGCCTTGGCCGACTTGCTCGCGCCGGCGTCGGCTCCGACGACTAGGTAGTCTGTATCCTTGGTAACGCTCGTTTGCAACCGACCACCGAGCGCCTCGATGCGCTCCTCCGCCTCCTCGCGGCCGAAAGCCTCGAGCGTACCAGTGATGACGAAGCCTTGGCCGCTGAAGGCGCCGCGAACCTCATGGTAGCGCTCGGCGGTGACGCTGGCGGCCTTGAGTTTATGCATGAACTGCTGCTGCTTTGCATCGGCCAGCCACTGGCCGATGCTAGCCGCCACGACGCCGCCGATACCGGGTACGCGCTCCAACTCCTCGGTGCTGGCGGCCTTGAAGCGCTCGAACTCACCGAAGTGGGCGGCAAGATCCCTAGCTGTCTGCTCGCCGACATGGCGGATGCCGAGGCCGTAGATGTAGCGATCAAGCGTAACCCGCTTGCGGCCTTGGATGGCTTGGACGAGGTTGGTGGCCGACTTGGTGGCGAAGCGCTCCATGCCGGCGACGTCACCCGGCGTGAGGTGGTAGAGATCGGCGGCGTCGGCGATCAACTTCGATTCGAGCAGGCCATCGGCCGTCTGCTCGCCCAAGCCCTCGATATCAAAGGCGTCCTTCGAGGCGAAATGGATGATGCGGCCACGCTCGA
>CAYMAB010000067.1:0-4004 GCA_964388345.1 uncultured Candidatus Saccharimonadales bacterium | reverse complement strand
GGCCGATGTTCGGACCCTCCGGCGTCTCGATCGGGCACATGCGGCCGTAGTGGGTGCGGTGAACGTCGCGCACCTCGAAACCGGCCCGCTCGCGGCTGAGGCCACCTGGGCCCAGCGCGTTCAAGCGGCGCTTATGCGCGATCTCGGTCAGTGGGTTGACTTGGTCCATGAACTGGGAGAGCTGGGAGCTGGCGAAGAACTCTCGCACGCTGGCCACGACTGGGCGGACGTTGATGAGCTGGCCGGGCGTGACGGTCTCGGTGCCGTAGACGCTCATGCGGTCTTTCACAATGCGCTCCATGCGCAGCAGGCCGATGCGGAACTTGCCTTGGATGAGCTCGCCGACCATCTTGAGGCGGCGGTTGGCGAGGTTGTCGATGTCGTCGGCAGCGCCGCCACCGTTGTTCAAGCGGATGATCTCCGTCACCACCGCCACGAGGTCCTCGGGGCGCAGCACGCGGCCCTCGGTGGTGTTGGGTACGTCTAAGGCGAGGCGCTTGTTGAGCTTATAACGGCCGACCTTACTGAAGTAGTAGCGCTTGAAGTCGAAGAACATGCTCTCGATCAAGCTCTTGGAGTTCTCGACGGTCGCCAGATCGCCCGGGCGAATGCGGCGATAGACCTCCATCAGCGCCTCGCTGGTGGCGTGGGTGGTGTCCTTTTCGAGCGTGCGGTCGATGTAGTTGGTCTCGCCAGTGTCGACACCAGCGAAGAGCGCCTTCAACTCATGATCGGTGCCGTAGCCGAAGGCCCTAAGCAACGTGGTGACGGGCAGCTTGCGCTTGCGGTCGATCTTAACCGAGATGACGCCGGTGGTGGCGGTGTCGAGCTCCAGCCAAGCGCCACGGCTCGGGATGATCTTGGCGCCGAAGAGCTCGATGCCGGTGGCGCCATCGGAGGTGAAGAAGACACCCGGCGAGCGGACCAACTGGGAGACGACGACGCGCTCGACGCCATTGATGATGAAGGTGCCGCGCTCGGTCATCCACGGGTAGTCGCCAAGGAAGACCTCTTGGGCCTTGCGCTCACCGGTCTCCTTATTAAGCAGCTCGACGCTGGCCTTCAGCGGCACTTCGAACGAAGTGTTCTTGTCCTTGGCTGTCTGCTCGTCATATTTTGGCTCCTCAAAGCGGAAATCTTTGAACGACAACTCGAGCGCCTTGCCGGTGAAGTCCTCGATCGGACTGATTTCGGCAAAGAGCTCGGCCAAGCCCTCGCTGGTGAACCAGTTGAAGGACTCGGTCTGGATGTCGATCAAGTTCGGCAGGGGCAGAACATCATCGGTCTTATTCAAGTAAACTCGGTCGGTGGACTTTTGAGCCAAAGTGAGGGAACTCCTTTTCTTAGTGACGCTAGCTAAAAAATGGAGGTTTTTCTAAACACCTAAAACTGGGGGAGTCAATATGCCCCAGTTCAATTCATTTAAGCATCCTCTTGTACCCTATTCTGGCGGCATCTGTCAGAACTGTCAATGGTTTTATTACACATTTATCAATCGATGTGGCGCTCCTGGGTAGGAAGCGCCGTTCACCTAGCCGTCGCTATAGACCGCTTGGATGGCTCTGACTTGAGCTCGTATCAGTCCGGCCAGCCGTTCCACAACGTTGCTGAAGGTCCCCTCGCTGTCGACGCCAAAGGCCGCTGGGTTCTGGATCACGGCCGAGATGGCTCCTTGGGCGCGAACGAGGCGCAACAACATCATCGCGTTGGGCGGTTGCAATGACCTCTTCCCACCGGGAGCGGTGACGGTATAGACGACCGCGTCACTAGCCGTCCAGGGGCCTCTCCAAGAATGTAACTCGGCGGCAGCTCGAGCGCCTACCGAGAGACTGGTCCCAGCAATCGATCTATGCGCTTGGACCGCTATTTGGTATTGGCTCCGGTCCTTGTCGCCGCAGACGACCGATACAAAGCCGTCTTCGGCCGGATTCGCCCCCAAGCCGGCGTAGCACCTCACCTCGGATCGAGTTAGCCAACTATCCCGCCGGTCGACGTCGGCCCGAACGATCACGCTGCTTGCCATCTTGCTCAAAAACTCCTGTGCCACCATCAAGGTACTGTCCTCCAATCGCCTAGGCCAACGCCATCGGCTATGGGTGTCGGATACGAATGCCAATCACCGAGGTTCACCTCGGCTATGGACTTGTCTGCCTCCTACCTAGGATGCCTTGATTCTAGTTCAAGTTAACGGTGGCGTACAGCTATGGCTTAATGATGCTGTCGATTAGGCCATACTTCTTGGCCTCGTCGGCCGTTAAGTAGTGGTCGCGGTCGGTGTCGCGGTGGACTTGATCGACCGGCTTGCCGACCCGTTCGGCCAAGATCTCATCGAGCTTGTGGCGAGTCGCCAGCACCTCGCGAGCGGTGATCTCGACATCGGCCGGGGCGCCTTGGAAGCCGGCCGAGCCTTGGTGGATCATGATCTTGGCGTTGGGCAGAGCGTGGCGCTTGCCCTTGGCGCCGGCCGCCAGCAGCACCGCGCCCATGGACATAGCCATACCGACGACGATGGTCGAGACGTCTGGCTTCACAAAGTTCATGGTGTCGAAGATGGCGAGGCCGGCGTAGACGCTGCCGCCGGGACTGTTGATATAGAGTTGGATGTCTTTCTTCGAGTCCTCGCCGGCCAGAAAGAGCAGTTGGGCGATGACGGCGTTGGCCACCACCTCGTCGATCTCGGTGCCGAGGAAGATGATGCGGTCCTTTAAGAGGCGCGAGTAGATGTCGTAGGCGCGCTCGCCGCCATCGGTCTTCTCGATGACGGTCGGTATTAAGATGGAGGCGTTGCGGGGCTTCACGACTTGGTCTCCTCGGCGGTCACATACGATAGTATCTTAGCGATCGTGCGGGTTGAGAGCAAATGGTTGTAGATCTCCTCGCTGGTCTGGGGCTGGGCCAGCTGGCGCTGCATCTCTGGGTCGGGGTACTGGGCCTTCAGGCGGGCCAGCTCGGCCGCGACCTCATCCGGCGAGACACTCAGGTTCTCGTCCTTCGCAATCTGGTGCAGGATGATGGCCAGTTTAACACGACGCTCGGCCTCGGGCTTGAGCTCACCATCGAGCTCCTCGGCCGATTTACCGCGCAGCTTGGCGTACTTCTCCAGATCCATGCCACTGGACTGGAGCTGTTCGGCCAGCTCGCCGCGCAGCCGGTGCAACTGGTCGTGCACGAGGCCCTCTGGCAGCGTCAGCTTCGAGCCCTTGATCAACTCATCCAAGACTCGGCGCTCGAACTCTTGCTCGGTGGCGGTGGTCTTCTCCTCGGTGATCGTCGTGGTGATCGATTGGCGCAGCGTAGCGACATCTTTGAATGGGCCGACGTCGCTTGAAAACTTGTCGCTAACTTCCGGCAGCTCCACCGCCGAAACCTTATGAACGGTGATGGCAAACGTGACCTTCTGGCCGGCCAGCTCGGCTTGGTCGTAGTCCTTCGGGAAGGTGATGTCGAAGGTCTTGGTGGCGCCCTTAGCAAGGCCGACGAGCTGCTCCTCAAAGCCGGGAATGAAGGTGCCGCCGCCGAGCTGGAGCGGGTAGCTGTTAGCGGAGGCGCCGGTGACGGGCTGACCGTCCCTAGTACCGGCGAAGTCGATGGTGACCTCGTCACCGTTGGCGGCGGCGCGATCGACCGGCCGCTTGGTGGCGACGCGGCGGCGCAAGTCTTCGATCACCCGATCGACCTCAGCATCCTCGACCGCCACGGCTGGCCGCTTCAATTTGAGTTTCTTATAATCGGCCAACTTGGCGGCCGGCAGCAGCTCGACGGTGGCCTTGAACTCAAGTGAGTCGTAGGGCACGAACTTGGCCAGCTCGATCTTGGGCGAGGCGATGACGGGCAGCTCGTGCTGGCGGACGGCCTCAGAGTAGCCGGCGCTGGTTGCGGCCTCGAGTACCTCTTGTTGAACGGCGTTTACTCCCAGCTCGCGCTCAACGATGAAGTCGGGCGCTTTGCCGGGCCGAAAGCCACCCACCTTGACGCCGCCGCGCAGCCGGTTGTAGGTGCGAGTG
>CAYMAB010000066.1:0-4099 GCA_964388345.1 uncultured Candidatus Saccharimonadales bacterium | reverse complement strand
CTCGAGCAGCTTGGCCGGATCACGCGGTGCGGCCGTCACCTTGGCCACCACCGGCTCACTCACGCTCGGCCGCTCAGCCAGCTTGGCCACGACCACCTCGACGCTCGAGCCGACCCGCTTGGCCAAGAGCTGGGTGTAGTGGTCGCGCTCGACGGCGTCGCCCAAGCGCCGAATGCTCGCCGCCAGTTGGTCGCTGTAGCGGCGCTTGCCGATAGCGGTGGCCAGATCGTGCTCCCCAGCCAAACGCTCGAACAGATAGTCCATCACGTAGACGGGCTTGGCCGCCGCCGCCTGCCAACCCTTCGGATCACTCTGGATCAGCTCATCGGGATCCTTGCCCGAATCGATCGTCACTACCGAGAGCATCAAGCCTTGCAGCTGCGCCAGCTCGATGGCTCGCTCGGTGGCGGCGATCCCGGCACCATCTTGGTCGAAGGCCAGCGCCACGTTCTTGGTGAACTTGCCGATCAATCGCAGTTGGTCACTCGTCAGAGCCGTGCCGCTGGCCGCCACCACGTTCCCCACGCCGGCCTGATGGCTGCTCACCACATCGAGGTTGCCCTCGACCAGAATGGCTAGATCGGCCGTCCGCATGGCCTCCTTGGCCAGATCGATGCCGAAGACGGCCCGCGACTTGTCGTACAGCAGCGTCTGCGGCGAGTTGTAGTACTTCGGCCCATCGCCGTCGCCACTGGGCAAGACCCGGCCGGTGAAGCCGAGCGGGCGGCCACTGGTGTCGCGAATCGGAAAGATGACGCGGCCGCGAAAGAGGTCGAAGAGGCCGCCATCGCGGCGCTGGCCGGCCAACCCAGCCTTCACGAGCTCATCGGCCGTAAAGCCGCGCCCGACCATGAACTTGGAGAGCGCCTCCCAGCTCTCGGGCGCGTAGCCGATGCCGAACTCGGTGATGGCCGCCTTCGCTAGGTGGCGCTCCTGTACCAAGTACTTCAGCGCTCGCGGGTTCTTGGCGAGGCTGGCTTGGTAGTAGCGCGCTGCCAGCGCCATGGCGGCCTGCAGCCGCGCCTTCAGCTTGGTGTTGCCACCGCCTCCACGAGCCTTCAGCTCCACCCCGGCCTTGCGCGCGAGGATCTCCAGCGCCTCGCGAAACTCCAGCCCCTCCATCATCATCACAAACTTAAAGATGTCGCCGCCCTGCCCGCAGCCGAAGCAGTGCCAGATCCCCTTCTCTGGGCTGACCATGAAGCTGGCCGTCTTCTCGTTATGAAACGGGCAACTGGCCTTGAGGTTGCGGCCAGCTTGCTTGAGCGGGATATACCCGCCGACCACCTCGGCCACCTCTAAACGCGCCTTTACCTCGGCTACCTCATCCATACTCCTATTGTATCAGGATGGGCAAATCTCTAGGGTGAATCGCTCGTCTCGAAGCAGCGATCGATGGCTTCAAGCGCGCTCGGCAACTCGTCGCAGCCGTGTAGGCCGGCGAAGTGGCCACGGCCGGCATCGAGCACCAGCTCAGCATCGATCAGCTCGGCCAAGTGCTTGGTCCGTTTTGGCAGCACCTTATCGTCGTCATCGGAGTAGAGGCAGATGCGGCGACGAGCGATCGCCTTGGCCCGCTCAAAGTCGAGCGGCGGATCGAAGAGACCGGGCGCCTTCCAGCTAGGGATCTCGGCCATACCGGCCACCAAGACGATGCCGGCAATCCTGATGTCGGTCTCGAGGTCAGATAGGTAGCGCAACACGACGAGACAGCCGAGCGAGTGGCCGACCAGGACCAACCCCTCATCCGGTCGACCGACGGCTTCATTATAAACCCGCATCCACGCCGGAATTTCAGGCGTCTTGGGATTGGGGAACTGTGGCGCGGCGACTTGAATCCCGGCGGTCGAGAGCTGCTCCCGCAGCCAAGCCATCCAACCACGCGTTGGATCGTCGGCCCAGCCGTGCGCGATCACGACCCGTTTAGGCAAGGTTCGACCACTCCAAGTTCGGCTTCACCCGGTCGATGATCTTCTGGGTCTGGCCGATCGAGCGCTCGGCCGCCGGTGTCCTCGCATAGTGCTCGAGGTCGCGGACGTAGTGCGAGTCACTGCCAAGTGTCTCGATCAAGTTGTATCGCTCGATCAGGTCGCGCAGAACTTCGACCTCCTTGTCGACGTTGCCATCGAAAGTGGTGTTATCGGTGGCCGTCTCCAGCCCATCGAGCAACCCAGCCTTGACCGTCTCTTCCAATCGGGCTTCTTTATAGAACTTGGTATGAAAGTACCAGTGTGCCAGCACAGCGATCCCACCGGCCTCGCGAATCAGCTTAACGCTGTCGTCGAGCGACAATAGCACGGTGTAGGTCTCGGCCCGCGGCATCGGGATGAACGACGAGGCCTTCATATATAAGCGGTAGGGATACTGGACCGTCCCGGCCGTCACCATCTGATCATACTTCTCTTTCAGATCTGCGTTGGTCTTGGTGGCCACCTCCATCTGCTTCAGTAACTGCTTCTCCAGCTCGATATTCTCTGGGTGAGTATGAATGGCCTTCACGACATGCAAGCTGCTGATGACGCTACCCTCGGTCGCTTGGTTGACGTCGTCCTCGCTGAGCTTGAAGCCAATCGACTGCAGGTGCTTCACCATGTGCTTCATCCGCTCGACTCGACTGACCTCGAGCTTGGCACAGTGATCCAAGAGCGCTTGGTTGGTCGGATCGATGAAGAGGCCAAGGATGTGCACCATCCCCCGCTCCACGCCGCCCATCGCCTCCGGCAGGCCGCTCGAGAGCTCGGTGCCGGCCAGCCACTTGACCGGGCCGTCGTAGGCCCGCAGCTCGGCGAGGCGCTCCGGGCTCGGCACGATGTCGTGGTCGGTGAAGGCGATCACTCCATAGCCCAACGCCTCGGCCGTCTTTAGCACCTCTAAGTGCGTCTGCGAGCCGTCCGAGTCGATCGTGTGATTATGAAGCGATTCGTAACCGGTCATGACTTGGCCCTAAACGCGCTCTCACCTGCGCGGGTGGCAGCGGCGGGCAGGGCTCCCAGTCGCGCCGCAGCGCCAGCGAGGACGAATGGGATACCGCCGCTGACGGGCCCCGCCGTGATTGGAAGCTGGGAGCTGGTTTGAAAATCAGTCTGCATAGACACCCAGTTTACCGATCTTTAAGCCGGAAGACAAACTTCAGCCCCGACCAGTCTTCATCGATCGCGGCGACTTTAACGTCGACCAAACCGTGCGCAAGGCCGATCGTGCGGACGGCATTATCATCCAAATCGGTCGCTAACTGCGAAGTTCGTTTCGGCCACGAAATCCACAATTGGCCGGCCAGTTTGAGTGATTTCTTTAAGTTTTCGAAGTCGTTTTCTAACTTTTTAGCATCGTCATAAAAGGCCTGAATAAAGTCCGCATCAGGTTGCAAACGGTCGTAGAGAGTAACTTCGTGCGTCGAATGAAGTTGCTGTTCGTACCCGTCCGGAGCATTGAGTACAATGTTTGTTCCATCTGCCAGTCCCAGCCGCTCGGCCAGTGGCTTCTTCGAATATCCGGCCGCCTCGTCTCGTCGCACGCTCATGCCTTCATTGTACCAGCCGGTGGCCGCGCCGGCCGGCCTCAATGAAGCCCTCACGGGCGAGATCAGCTAGAATCGGTGCCAAGCGCGCTGACGACGAATCGGTCTTAGCCGCTAGCTTGGCGCGGCCAACCCAACCGCCGCCACCCAGCGCCCTTAGCACTGCCCCACGCAGCTGCCTATCAGAGCCCTCGAACCGCGACTGGCGGGCATAATGGCGGCTACGCCGATTGGGATTCGGCACCGTCGTCGCTAGCCACGCACCGTAGTCCATTAAGGCGTAGTACCACTCCCGCGGCCTATCACGGTCAAGCGTGGCCGCAACCAACGGCCGCAGCTGCGCATCCGAGATATCGCTCTGGCCGGCGAAGAAGTGGTGCAGATAGGCCCGGCGAATGTTCGTCTCGATGAAGAGACTCGGTTGGTTGTAGGCGAAGGCCACGATCGAGCCGGCCGTGTTGGCGCCGATGCCGGGCAGCCGCCGCAGACTGGCCTCGTCGTTCGGCAGCTCCCCATCGTAATCCGAAACGACCGTCTCGGCGATCCGCTTCAGCCAGAGCGCTCGCCGGTTGTAGCCCAAGC
>CAYMAB010000065.1:0-4101 GCA_964388345.1 uncultured Candidatus Saccharimonadales bacterium | reverse complement strand
CTCCTGCTGTCGCTCCTGCGCCCGCTGACGGTCGCCGTCGTGGTGGTGGCGCTCTTTCACTCGCCCGCGGCCGGCATCATCATGCTGGTCTTCTACATCATCTTCCAACAGGTCGAGAACCACGTCACCCAGCCGCTCGTTTATGGCAAGACCGTCCAGATCTCTCCCCTACTAGTGCTCATCTCCGTCATCATCGGCGCTGGCCTCGGCGGCCTGCTCGGCGCCCTCGTGGCCATCCCGATCGCCGCCAGCCTCCAGATCGTCGTTAAGGATTACCTCAAAACGAAGGGGTTACGCCAACCGAACCCGGTTTAGCCCCGTTGACTTTCTGTAGTTTCATGCTATATTTATAACCACTCCGAACCGTTCCACCAGTCGCGCTCAAGGGAGCCTCACGTGGATTTGACATCAGAGGTCTTCGAACCATTCGTAGACGGCCAATTCGAGCTTCATGGCCCGGCCGAGAGCGTCATATATCGCGGCGAGATCGCCGATATCTGGGTCTCCGGCAGCGGCACCGACGCCGTATTTGCGGTCAGGCTCCGGTGGCTGGCGCGCAGCGAGCTGCCGTCGCGTCGCTGGATCAACCAACGAGACTTCATCAGCTACGTCGCCAACGCCTTCCTCTGCACCGTGCACGACATCGGACCCGGGCCAGAAGGCGAAGGCAGTCGGCTCCGCCTGAGGTTCATCGCTTCCGGCGAGACCGTCATCCTTTACCCGCCCGGCGGCAGCAAGCTCGATCCTGGGTTGGTCGAAGGCTTGAACCTCGACCGAGTCCTCATCGCCGATCTGGGCTGCAGATGCACCTTCGACATCGGCTATCACGGCACGCGGACGAGCCCTCTTTGTGGTGAACCGGCCACCTCGTTACTGCCCCGGCCAGATTCGCTACGCCCCTCTCCGCGCGGCCTTCGCTGTGAGGGTCACCGGGGGATGATCGACGATGAGCGCCACGGTCGAACCGTCGATTGGTTGCCTCGCCAGCTGGCAAAGGTCTTGGCTCCGTTGAGTCGGACCTAGCAACTCCTACCGCGCGCATTGGCCAGAGCGGCGATGAATAGAGCTCCATCACGCCCTTCGGCGCTTCGCAATCACTTGCGAAGCGTCCGAGGGGCGTTCGCATTTGGTTCGTATTATGACTCAGGTCTTGGCGATGTCGAACTTGCGCAGCTTGGCCTTGTTGGCCTTGGTCGGGGCTTGGAGCTCGAGCAGCTGGGCGTAGATGCCGTTGGTCTTGGCTAGCTCCGCTGGCGAGCCGATCTCGCCGACCTCGCCATTGGTGATGGTCACAATCGTGTCGACGCTGGCGATGGTGGAGAGGCGGTGGGCGATGATCAGGGTGGTGCGGTTGACCATCAAATGATCGAGCGCCTCTTGGACCTCGTGCTCGGCCTTGCTGTCGAGCGAGCTGGTGGCCTCGTCTAGAATCAGGATCGGCGCGTCCTTGATGATGGCCCGAGCGATGGCGATGCGCTGCTTCTGGCCGCCGGAGAGTTTGACGCCGCGCTCGCCGATCTCGGTGTCGAAGCCCTTTGGTAGCTTGTTGATGAAATCAAGCGCGTTGGCGGCCTTGGCCACTTCGATGAGCTGTTCCTTTGTGACCTTGCCTTGGCCGTAGGCGATGTTCTCCGCGACGCTACCACTAAAGAGCGCCGGCTCTTGGAAGACGACGCCGATCTGCTGGCGCAGCGACCGCTGGGTGACGGCATCGATGTTCTGGCCATCGATCGTGATGCTGCCTTGGCTCGGCTCGTAGAAGCGCAGCAGCAGGTTGGCGATCGTCGTCTTGCCTTGGCCGCTCTCCCCCACCAGCGCCAACTTGGTACCAGGCGCGATGGTGAAGCCGACACCCTTTAGCACCGGTGCCCCGCCGCCGTAGGCGAAGCTGACATCTTTGTACTCGACCTTGGCAGCGCCGACGGTGAAGTCCGTGGCATCGGGTGCATCCTTAATTGCCGGATCGATCTCCATGACCGAGAAGAAGTCCTTGCTGCCGGCGATGGCCTTCTGGATGTTGTCGACGATGAAGGAGGAGGCAAAGAGCGGTATCTGGGCCTGTTCGGTCAACTGCAAGAGCAAGACGACCGTACCGATGGCTCGCTGGACCGGCCCGAAGTTGCCGTGGAGGGCCTGCCAGATGATGATGGCGTAGGTTCCGAAGAAGATGACGTTGAGACTGAGTCGGCGCCAGACGTCGTAGTAGTGCCACTGGACCGATTGGGTCTTGGTGGCGGCTTCGATGGCGTGGCGCTTGCCGAGAAAGAAGCGACTCTCGATCAGTTCTTGGGCGAACGATTTGACGACGCGAATCTGGGTGATGGCTTCGATGAAGCGGCCGTTGGCGACGTCGACGTCTCGGTTGATCCCCTCCTGCTTCTGCTGCCAACTCTTGCTCGAGAGTGAGGTCAACCAGATGTAGATTGGGAAGAGCGCCGTTAGGAGAATGGCGACCGGCCACGAGTAGCGCGCCAGAATCACGAGGGTGATGAGGCTGGTTAAGAAGAAACCGACGAAGTTGTTGGCGAAGGCTTGCATCAGGCTGGAGATGGTGTTGATGCTGCGATCGAGGCGGGCCGTGATTCGGCCGGTGATCTCGTTGTCGTAGTACTCCAGTGGCAGGCCGAGCAAGTGGTCGAAGTAGCGGTGGCTGAGCAGGGTGTTGAGTTTGGCTCCCAAGACATCACCGATGTAGCCTTGAATGTTGGAGATGATCGAGACGGCCACCCAGAGACCCAAGAGAATGGCGAGCAAGAGGATGAACTGGCTGCCCGGCACGGGGTGGCCGGTGCCCCGTGAGACGATGTCGTTAACCAAGTACTTGCTGATGAACGGCGGCGCTTGGTTGAGTAGTGAGACGATGACGACGAGCACGGCCGTCCAGAGATAGTAGCGCTTCAGGCTCCATGAGTAGCGGATGATCTTGGTGATGTCTTTCATAGGGTGCTGCGGCTCCAGCGCGGCCCGAGCTCGGTGTCGCCAACGCTAATTCCCTGCTGCTCCAGTTCGACCCGAATCCGGTCGGCCGCAGCGAAGTCTTTGGCAGCGCGAGCCGTCTCGCGATCGGCGATCAACTGTTTCTGGGCGGCCGTGATGTCACTGCGCCTGCCTATATCCAGCCCAAAGAGCTGGTCGAGCGTAGCTACCATCTGGCTACTCGGCCGCTCATCGGTACTGGTCAGCTTGGCCAGATCGGCCAGTGCCTTGGGCGTGCCAAGATCGTTTGCGGCAGCCGCTAGGACCGGCTCGATAGCTTCTTCCGGTAGCTCACGGAAGTTCGGCTGGTGGCTCAGTTCGGCCCAGCCGTAGAGTGAGAGCAAGAAGTGTTGGGCCGCCTCGAGCGCCTCCCACGTGAAGTTGACTTGGCTGCGGTAGTGCGACTGGAGCATGAGTAAGCGAAAACTCATGGGATGATAGCCTTTCTCGACTAAGTCGGCGAGGCGCAGGAAGGTGCCGCCCGACTTGGAGATCTTCTGACCCTCGATCTGCAAGAATTCACAGTGCGACCAGAGGTTGGCCAGCGGCTCGCCGGTGGCGGCCTCGGTCTGGGCGATCTCGTTGGTGTGGTGGGTGCCGATGTGATCGACACCGCCGGTGTGGATGTCGATCGGGTTACCGAGCAGAGATTGGATTATCGCCGAGCACTCTAGGTGCCAACCGGGGAAACCGTCGCCCCACTGGCTGGGCCAGTGCATGGTGTGGCCCTCGAAGTGACCGACGGTGAAGAACCAGAGAGCGAAGTCCTCGGGATGATGCTTGTTGACGTCGGTGACGACCTCGCTGCGGGCGGCCGTGACTTTATCCGAGAGTTTCTGACCGGTCAGTTTGCCATAATCATCGAGTTTGGTGACATCGAAGTAGATGGCTTGATCGGTGACGTAGCCAAAGCCTTTCTCGACCAGCGTCTCGACCAAGGCCAGCTGCTCCTTGATGTAGGCGGTGGCGCGAGCCTCGGTCGTCGGCGGCAGGATGTTGAGGGCGGTCGCATCGGCATGGAAGGCGTCGATATAGTGATCGGCCACCTCCCAGACGCTCTTGCCCTCACGCTCGGCCCCCTGCTCCAGCTTATCGTCGCCACTATCGGCATCGCTGGTTAGGTGA
>CAYMAB010000064.1:0-4175 GCA_964388345.1 uncultured Candidatus Saccharimonadales bacterium | reverse complement strand
GACGGCGTCGAGCAGCTCACTCAAGTTGTGTGGCGGTATGTTGGTGGCCATGCCGACGGCGATGCCGACTTGGCCGTTTAGAAGCAGGTTGGGTAGCTTGGCTGGTAGCACGGTCGGCTCACGATCGAGGCCGTCGAAGTTCGGCACGAAGTCGACCGTCTCCTTCTCGATATCGAAGAGCATCTCCTCGGCGATCCGACTCATCCGTGCCTCGGTGTAGCGCATGGCGGCAGCTTGGTAGCCATCGATGTTGCCAAAGTTACCTTGGCCATCGACCAATGGGTAGCGGTAGGAGAAGTCTTGGGCCATCCGGACCATGGCGTCGTAGATGGCTTGGTCACCGTGCGGGTGGTACTTACCCATCACCTCACCGACGACGGTGGCGCTCTTGCGATACTTGGCGTTATGACGCAGACCAGCTTGGTTCATCACGTGCAGAATACGGCGGTGAACCGGCTTCAAGCCGTCGCGCACATCCGGCAGCGCTCGCGCCACGATCACACTCATGGCGTAATCGAGGTAGCGCGTCTCCATCTCGCCCTCGATGGTACGGTTCAGCAGGTGGCCATCTGGCACTAACTCTTCGGTTGGGGTGATCTCATCGGCCATCGTTAAACGTCCAAGTTAACGGTTGATTTATCGTGGTTCTGAATAAAGTTTTTGCGCAATAAAACTTCGTCGCCCATCAACTTATTGAAGACGGCGTCGGCCCGCTCGGCATCCTCGACCGCTACCTTGATCATAACGCGCTGCTCGGGATCCATGGTTGTCTCCCAGAGCTGCTGATCGTTCATCTCGCCGAGGCCCTTGTAGCGCTGAATGCCGGTGATGCCGGCGGCCTTCAAGCGGTTCTTCTGGGTCTCGTCGACGATCTCGGTCTCCTCGAGGTTGTCGCCGTCCTCTTCAACGGCCGCCGCCTCCCCCTCTGCAGCCGTCTCCACCACCGGCTCGACCTCGACAATGGCCTTGCCGGCCTTCCCAGCGGCCTTGCGTTCGGCCGTCAGCCGCTCGAGGATCTCGTCGCGCTCGGCGTCGCTATAGGCGTAGTGCCGCTTCTTACCGGCGCTCAGCAAGTAGAGCGGCGGCTGGGCGATATAGAGGTAGCCATGCTCGATGATGGCCGGCATGTGGCGGTAAAAGAGTGTTAAGAGCAGCGTCGAGATGTGAGCACCGTCGACATCGGCGTCGGTCATGATGATGATCTTGTGGTAGCGCAGCTTCTCGATCTCGAACTGGTCGGCGATGCCGGTGCCGAGCGCGATGATCAAGTTCTTGACCTCGTTATTGGCCAGCATCTTGTCCAGCCGCGCGCGCTCGACGTTCAAGATCTTGCCGCGCAGCGGCAGAATGGCTTGGAACTGGCTGTTGCGACCATCGACGGCCGAGCCGCCGGCCGAGTTGCCCTCGACGATGAAGAGCTCACTCTCGGCGGGCCGCTTGCTGCGGCAGTCGGACAACTTGCCTGGCAACGTCAACCCGTCGAGCGCGCCTTTGCGAATGACGGTGTCGCGGGCCGCTCGAGCCGCCACCCGCGCCCGCGCCGACAGCGTCGCCTTGGCGATGATCTTCTTGGCCTCGCCGGGGTTCTCCTCTAGATAATAAGCCAGCCACTCGCCCAAGACCTGCTCGACGTAGCCGCGCACCTCCGGGTTGCCGAGCTTGGCCTTGGTCTGGCCTTCGAACTGCGGATCGGTCAGCTTCACCGAGATGACAGCCGTGATGCCCTCGCGACAGTCCTCGCCGGTCAGGTTCTCTTCATTATCTTTAATCAGGCCGTTCTTACGAGCGTAGTCGTTCAGCACCCGCGTCAAAGCGGTGCGAAAGCCGGTTAGGTGGGTGCCGCCCTCGGGGTTATGAATGTGATTGGCAAAGGTTTTAACGTTTTCGTTGAAACCGTCGTTATACTGAATGGCGATTTCAACCACCGTACCCGAAACCTCACGCTCTATATAGAAGGGCGGGTCATTAACTAGTTCTCGGTCTTTATTAAGGTGGGCGACGTAAGACTGTATGCCGCCCTCAAAGTAGAAGCCAAAGCGGCGGCCGGCCTTCTCGTCGGTGATGCTGGTCTTCACCTTCTTTGTTAAATAAGCCTCGTGACGCAATCGGTCGAGGATGGTATCGTAATTGAATTCGATGGTTTCGAAGATCGTTGGATCAGGATAAAACGTTATCGTAGTACCATTTCGTTCGCTCTTGCCATCTTCTTTGATCTTGCCTTGGGGGATGCCGGATTTAAATTCCTGCACATAGCGCTTGCCATCAAGGCGGACCTCGGCCACCAGCTTAGTAGAGAGAGCATTGACGACGCTGATACCGACGCCGTGCAGACCACCAGAGACTTTGTAACCGCCGCCGCCGAACTTGCCGCCGGCATGTAGGACCGTCAGGACGGTCTCAAGAGCACTCTTACCGGTAGCCTTAACGACACCGACTGGTATGCCGCGGCCATCATCCTCAACGCGCACACCGCCATCGGCCAAGAGCGTCACAACGACCTTGGTGGCGTAGCCGGCCAGCGCCTCATCGATCGAGTTGTCGACCACCTCCCAAACCAAGTGGTGCAGCCCCTCTGGGCCGGTCCCACCTATATACATACCCGGGCGTTTGCGCACCGGGTCGAGCCCCTCGAGGACTTGGATCTGATCAGCACTGTAGTCTTGAGTCTTTGCCATAGTTGGAAGTCTTCGTAAAAAAGACGTGAACCATCTTGCGCCCACGTTCTATCTTATTATAGCGCTTAGGCCTCCTGAGTTGCAATCCTCAGCTTGTTTAGGTTAATCATAAGTGTTTTAATGAAGAGGAATTAACGCATGAGCCGATGTTTCGCAAGATTGTCTCCAGTTTAAGTTTCAGCCCCGGCTCGGCCAGCCAGCTCACCTACTACCTTAGGCGCTTGCAGCGCGAGAACTTCACCCGGCGCCTAGCGGCTATCATGGCCGTAGGCGTCTTCGTCGTCCAGATCCTCGCCGTCACCGCACCGCCGAACGCCGCCAACGCCGACTCGCCGAACAACATCATCTTCGCCGGCCTCAACGGCGGCGACCCCCACGCCAACCTTCTGGCCGTCTACGACCAAGACCACGACAGCAACGGCGACACCGGCTTCAAGGCGCTCTTCGGCTACTTCGACATCACCCGCAGCGAGCTGGCCGCCTCCACCGTCACCACCATCAGCGGCGGCGACGCCAGCCTGCGCTCACTCGGCCGTGTCCACCACTTCGCCGACGACCTGCCGCTCGTCATCGGCGGCCAGACCTACTACCTGCGGCCGCTAGCCGATTGGGGCGCCTCCTCGACCTACCAAGCCTTGACCGGCCAGCGCGACGATGGCAGCTTCTTTGCCGTCATGCTCGACTGCGGCAACATCGTCGTACGCACCATCCAGACGCAGCCGCCGGCGCTCACCATCATCAAGTCGGTGCTGCCGGGCTACCCGGCCAACGGCGCCAGCGTCGCGCCCGGCGCCAACCTTGGCTACCGCATCTTCTTCGCCAACACCGGCGCCGGCGCCGCTCACGAGGCCGTCGTCGAGGACCCGAACCCAGCTCACACCAGCCTCGTCTGGCAGGGCGGCGGCACCTCGCGCCAAGGCCATGACGCCAACCCAATCCCAACCAAGGGTGCCATCCCCCACTCGTGGTGGATCGAGGACGCCGTGCCGCCGAAGACCAGCGGTTACTACGTCGATATGATCGTCCACACCGATCCGGCCACGCCCAGTGGCACCAGAATCTGCAACGTCGCCTACATTCGCTCTGAGGAGCTCACCATCAAGCCATCCAACCAGATCTGCCAGACCGTCGTTAAGACGGCGCCGACTCCAACTCCCACACCGACACCCAAGTCACCGATCATTAGCCAGTCCAAGACGGCCAAGAACTTGACTCGTGGCGGCGACGCCAACAACACCACCGCCCAAGCCGGCGACACCATCCAGTACAGCCTCCTCACTAGGAACAGCGGCAACGGCGATAAGACCGGTTACCCCGTGACAGAAGACTTGCGCGACGTGCTCGAGTACGCCGACCTCACCCAAGCCAATGGCGCTCAGTTGGCCGGCGGCATCCTGACATGGCCGGGGCAGACCATCCCGGCCGGCCAGACGCTCACCAAGACCTTCGAGGTGCGTATCATGGACCCGATCCCCTCGACACCTCGCTCCGTCTCCTGGA
>CAYMAB010000063.1:0-4188 GCA_964388345.1 uncultured Candidatus Saccharimonadales bacterium | reverse complement strand
GACATTCTGCGCTCCACCCCCGACACCAAAGACACCAAGGTCGTCATGATGACGGCGCTCGACCAAGAGAGCGACAAGGAGCGCGGCGAGCGGCTCGGGGCCAACAAGTACTTGATCAAATCCCAAGTCACGCTCGAAGATGTCGTCAAGACCGTCAAGGATCTGCTGGCTGGCTAGCCGAAGCCATGCGCCTCAACCAGTTCGTCGCCCGAACCAGCCAGTTATCGAGACGAGCAGCCGACGGCGCCATCGAGCGCGGTGAGGTCAGCGTTAATGGCCAAGTCGGCGTGCTCGGCCAAGCCGTCGGCCCGGCCGACACGGTGACGCTCGGCGGCAAGGCCTTAAAGCTGCCCGAGACCACCACCATCATCATGCTCAATAAACCGGTCGGCTACGTCTGCAGCCGCCAGCGCCAAGGCGGCTCCGAGACCATCTACGCCCTGCTGCCAGCCAACCTCTCGAACCTCGCCTACGTCGGTCGCCTCGACCGCGGCTCGTCCGGCCTGCTGCTCTTAAGCGACGACGGCGACCTCGTCAACCGACTCTCACACCCCAGCTTCGGCAAAGTTAAACGCTACGCCGTCCGGATCGACCGGCCACTGGCCGCCGCCGACGCCGAACGCTTGGAGCGGGGGATAGACCTCGGCGGCCGTAGCGCTAAGATGCGCATCACCGGTCGGCGCGGCCGCGATCTCGCCCTCGAGCTCACCACCGGCCTCAACCGCCAGATTAGAAAGAGCCTCGAAGCGGTCGGCTACGAGGTCCAGACGCTCAAGCGCACCGGGTTTGGCCCACTGGAGCTCGGTGAGCTGCGGCCGGGCCATTGGCGAGCCTTGAGCTCCACGGAGCTGACATGGCTGGGCTGATCATCTGGCTGTTAGCATTCTGCCAGCTGATCGGCCTCGCCGGCCATCTACCGCATAGTTGGAGCGATGGGCTAGCCCGAACGGCCGGCCAACACCTCGCGGCGACGTTGGCCACGCCCAGCCTCGTCCGATACCAACCGGTGACCGTCCCGGCCCAAGTCACCTCGACACCGCTCAACCTGACGGCCGCCAGCGTTCTGGCCGTCGACCTCAACACCGGCCAAATTCTCTACAGTCATAATCCCAATGCCAAGCGACCGATCGCCTCGATCACCAAGCTCGTGACGGCGCTCGTAATCGTGCGTGATCATCCGCTAGACCAATTCGTGACGGTACCCATATTGCCAACCTACGCCGTCGCCGACAGCCGGCTCGGCCTAGTGGCCGGCCAGCGCCTCTCGGTTGAGTCACTGCTCGCCGCCATGCTGGTACCCTCGGCCGACGACGCCGCCGACACGCTGGCCCGGTTCGACGCTGGCTCCGGCCAAGCCTTCGCTGGCAAGATGAACCGAGTGGCGAGCGATTGGAGCATTCAGGATACTCACTTCACCAACCCGAGCGGCCTCGTCGATACCGACAACTACGCCACGGCCACGGCGCTAACAAAGATCGCTGGCTTGGTGCTGGCTAACCAGTCACTGGCCCGCCTGACGGCCACCGCCAGCACCACCATTACGGATGCCAATGGCCGGAGTTATAACCTCACCACCACCAATGAACTGTTGCAAAATGGCTTAATAAAGGGTATAAAGACTGGATACACCCCGGCCGCCGGCCAATCACTGGTCGGCCTTGCGAGTATCGACGGCCATGCCGTCATCACCGTCATCTTGGGCAGCCAGGACCGCTTCGGCGAGACCGGCCGTCTGATCAACTCCCTAACCAGAGATTACCAATGGTACCAGCCCCCACAGTAGCTATCATCGGCCGGCCTAACGTCGGCAAGTCGAGCCTCTTCAACCGGCTGGCCGGCCGCCGGCAAGCCATCACCGACGCGTCCAGCGGCACGACTCGCGATACCATCTCCGCCACGATCGAGTGGGGCGGGCGCAGCTTCACCTTGATCGACAGTGCCGGCATCGAGACGGCCGGCGACGACATCGGCCGCCAAGCCCAAGCCCAGCTGGTCGCGGCCGTCGCCGGTGCCACCGTCGTGGTGGTGGTGGTGGAGGCCGGCACGCTCTTGGTCGATGCCGACTACACGGCGGCCAAGATTCCTCTGCGGAGCCATAAACCCGTCATATTGGCCATCAACAAGTCCGACATGGCGGCCGGCACCGCTGACTTCGACCGCCTCGGCATCCCCGAGCAGGTGCGGGTCTCGGCCGTCCATGGTCGCGGCTCCGGCGACCTGCTCGACCTGATCGTGGCACGGCTCGGCCGCAAGCGAGCGGCCAAGACGGCGCCGGTCATTACCTTAGCCTTACTTGGTCGTCCCAATGTCGGCAAGTCCAGCCTCATGAACACCCTCGGCGGCACCGATCGTGCCATCGTCTCCAGCGTCCCGGGCACCACCCGCGACGTCACCGAACTGAGCATCGAGCATGCCGATGGCGCCGTTCGGGTGCTCGATACGGCCGGGCTGCGCCGACGCGGCAAGATCGTCCCAGGCGTCGAGCGCTTCAGCACCGAGCGCACGGCCGAGGCCATCGCCCAAGCCGACGTCTGCGCCGTCATCCTCGATGCCAGTGAGCTCGGCACGGCCGGCGACCAACACATCGCCGGCATGGTCAAAGACGGCGGCAAGGGACTCATTCTAGTCGTAAACAAGTGGGACCTGATCGAGAAGGAAGACAAGACGCAGGATCGCCTCGCCCGGCGGCTGGCCCGCGACTTCGCCTTCGCCCCGTGGGCGCCCTTGGTCTTCGCCTCGGCCACCACGGGCCTACACACCACCGAGCTGCTGCGCCTGACCCACGAGATTCACGCCCGCCAGATCGCCAAGGTACCGACACCACAGCTCAACCGACTCTTGGGCGAGCTCCTCTCCGGCCAACCACCGGCCGCCCGCGGGCGCTACCAACCGAAGATCAACTACATCACCCAGACCGGTATCATTCCGCCGACCTTCCAGCTCTTCGCTAGCCATCCCGACGCCATCCACTTCTCCTACAAGCGCTACTTGGAGAACGGCCTGCGCCGGGCCTTTGACTTTACCGGCACGCCGATTAGACTGGACTTTAAGAGTAAGTATAAGGAATAAGATGAAACTGATCGTCGGCCTCGGAAACATCGGTAGCCAGTACGCCCAGACCCGCCATAACCTCGGGTTCATGGTGGTAGACGAACTGGCCCAGCGCAGCGATCTGAGTTTTAAGGAAGAGAAGAAACTCCATGCCCTCGTGGCCAAGGGTGAGCTGGCGGGGGAGACGGTGCTACTAGCCAAACCCACAACCATGATGAACCTGAGTGGGGGAGCCATGGCCAATCTTATGCATTACTACAAACTGACTCCGTCGGACGTCTGGGTGGTTCACGATGAGCTGGACTTAGAGTTCGGTAAACTGCGGGTACGCGGGCAGGGGACGAGCGCTGGCCACAACGGTATCGAGTCTATCATCGCCGCCATCGGTGACGGCTTCGTACGTTGGCGCCTCGGCATTGGCCGGCCGACCAACCAGATGGCTTCGAGAGACTACGTTCTGCAGCCATTTAATAAGGATGAGCCCCAGCAGATCCCCCAGATCGTCGATAAGACCGCCTCGCTCATCGAGCGAGCCCTTGCGAGCGATCCAATCGAGCCAGAGAGTTTCAACTTACTGCAATAGTTTGACCCACAGACGCAAGAGCGCCCCATCGAGAGGTGCTCTCACGATCGGGCGCATAGTCTGGCTGAGCCTCAGAAATGACGGCGCTTGGCCAGAGTCTGCCTCCAGCTCGGCCCAAAGACTGGGAAGACGGGGGCGTGGTAAGGGTCGCAATTGGCCGTCGCCTTGAGCAGCTCGATCAGCCAGTCGATCTCATCGGGATTGAGTGGGAATTCAGGCGTCGCGCCCGATCGAGCCTTCTTCATCAACAACCCATCTCTCAGCAGAAACAGGTAGTGAAGATGATTATCGCAATCGATGATGTAGCGAGGATTCCAGCCACTTTCCAGCTGAATTCGCCAGATCCGACTGCCGACGATGACTTGCTTACCGAGAAGCCCCCAAACCTCGTTGAGGTGGATGATCCGCTCGAACAATCGACGCACCTCAGCCATACGTTCGGCCGTGGTCGCTTCTGCCATGGTTTGCCCCTCTCAACGAACGCTCGGACTATCTTTATAATAACAAAAGCCTGAGCAGGTGGTTACTCAGGCTTTTGTCACGCCCTTCAATGC
>CAYMAB010000062.1:0-4195 GCA_964388345.1 uncultured Candidatus Saccharimonadales bacterium | reverse complement strand
GCGCCGGCCGGCCAAGTTGAGGCCGATCACCAGAGTTACGTTACCAAACTGAAGACCTTGGGCCTGAGCGAGGTCCAGTTCTCCAACGTCGGCCCAAGCGTCAGCCACGACATCGCCCGTAACGCCATTCTGTCCGTGCTAGTGGCGTCGCTCGCCATCGTGCTCTACATCGCCTTTGCCTTCCGCAACGCCCCGCCACCGGTCAGCTCGTGGAGCTTCGGCGCCACCGCCATCGCGGCGCTCTTGCACGATGCCTTCTTCGTGCTGGGCGTCTTCTCGCTGCTCGGCCACTTCTTTCATATTGAGGTCGATTCGCTCTTCGTCACGGCCGTTCTCACCGTCATCGGCTTCAGCGTCCACGACACCATCGTCGTCTTCGACCGCATCCGCGAGAACCTTCGCCGCGAGCGCAAGAGCTTCGAGGAGGTGGTCAACGATAGCATCCTCGAGACACTGGCCCGCTCGATCAACACCTCGCTGACGGTGCTCTTAACGCTCTTGGCGCTCTACCTCTTTGGCGGCGCCAGCATCCGCAACTTCATCTTGGCGCTGCTCGTCGGCATCGCCTCCGGCACCTACTCATCGATCTTCAACGCCTCGCCGCTCTTGGTAACGTGGCACAATCATAAGTTGAAGCGGCTGGCCAAAGCCAAATCGGCTAAGGCTGCGGCCTAAGACGGCCTCTAATTAGAAGGAGCCGGTGATCCGTAGATCACCGGCCCGGTTGATGGTGCCGCCGGCGCTCAGTCCGGCAGGCCGATACCCAAGATGCCGGCCATCTGCACTTGCTTGGTGAGCGACCGCTCGAGTCGGCCATTCTTGGCCTCGGCCATCGACTGAGCCAGCAGGGTGGCTAGGCGCCGAAGCATCCAGTTCATCACCGCCACCCGATCCTCGGGGCGTGGTGGTTCGGGCTCGCCCGCCGCTTGGTAGTACCAAAGCCCTGCGGCTTGGTCGCGGTCGATGGTGCGCTCTCCGAGCGCGGTGATCGCTTCGACTAGCTCATCGTTCAGATTGGGATGGGGCAGGAAGATCTTGATGGGGGACTCGGTTGCGGTCATGCTGACTCCAGTAGCCAAAGGTTCCGCCCGCGGCTCTGTCGGCTCGTTCATTCTGTCCTAATCTGTTGGATCCGTCAAGTTTGCCTAGGCTTTACACGGCGCCGCCGGAGTAGTAGCATAACATAAGCGGAAAAAGAGTCGTCTGTGGCACTTCCGTAGAAAGTGAGCTGGATAATATGCTTGATCTCTTTATCACCTCGAAGACGAGGCGTAAGATCATCACGCTCTACACCAAGTATCCCGATTTTCGGATACACGTGCGTGGGCTGGCCAAGATGGTCAAAGAGGATCCGGGCAACGTCCAACGCGAACTGAAGCGGCTCGAGCGCGCTGGCTTCGTCAAGGCCGAACGCGAGGGTAACGCTAAGGTCTACTGTGCCAACCCAGACTACAAGCTCTACCGTGAGCTCCAAAGCATAGTATTAAAGAGTCAAGTTCGGAGGGTGAAAGCTTAAATGTTCGACCGTTTCGTAAAAAAAATCTCAAACAACAGTCCAAGATCCAGTCAACGCCCAAGTTATCACTTACGCTCAATCTCCCGTCCGGAGCCGCCAACCGGCTTCGTATCCCGCACCGATCCTAGTTTCGCCAACCTCGCTCGCAAGTTTTAGGTCCAGTCCAGCTAGCGTTCCAAGAATCGGCTTTATCAGATAAGCCGGTGGTCAGTGTATACTGTTGGTATGAACCAGCCGCTGGGAATAGAAGAGCTGAATCCTTTGGTGCGCCTGATTTTGCGTGGACGGGGGTACGACGGCGATGAGGCGGTGGCGGAGTTTCTCTGGCCCGATTATGAACGCAGCCTGCACGATCCCTTTCTCTTAACCGATATGGAGCCGGCGCTTACGCGAATCCTTGCGGCGATCGAGCGAGCTGAGCCGATCGTGGTCTATGGCGACTACGACATCGACGGTCTAACAGCCACGGCCGTCTTAACCGAGGTCTTGGGCCAGCTCGGTGCTAGGGTGACGAGCTACATCCCAGATCGCTTTGAGGAGGGATACGGTATCAATCTCGCGGCTCTAAAGAAGCTCCAGCGTGGTGGCGCCAAGCTCATCATCAGTGTCGACTGCGGTGTCACCAGCGCCAGCGAGGTGGCGTGGGCCCAAGGCCACGGTCTCGATATGATCATCACCGACCATCACAGTGTGCCAGAGACGCTGCCGGCGGCCGTGGCCGTCATCAACCCAAAGCGGCCCGACGACCGCTATCCGTTCAAGGATCTAGCTGGCGTCGGGGTGGTCTTCAAGCTGGTGCAGGCGCTGCAGCAGCGCCGCGGCGTCCCTGAGCTCGGTCAAGAGAAGTGGCTGCTCGATCTGGTGGCGCTTGGCACCGTCTGCGACGTCGTCAACCTCGTCGGCGAGAATCGCGCGCTGGTGAAGTACGGCCTCCTAGTAGTGAAGAAGACGCGCCGGGTCGGTCTACGGGCGCTGGCCGACGTCGCCGGGGTGCGGCTGGGTGACATCACCAGTTATCACTTCGGCTTCCTCTTCGGCCCCCGCCTCAACGCCGCCGGCCGCCTCCAGACCGCCGCCGCCAGCCTCGAGCTGCTCAGCACCGAGAGCGCCGGGCGGGCCAGAGAGTTGGCCGATGGTCTCGACGCGCTTAACCGAGAACGCCAAGAGGCCCAGGCCATCATCTTGGAGCAGGCCAACGCTCAGGCGGCCGCCTATGTGGCCGATCCCATCCTCGTCCTAGCCTCGCCGGACTGGTCGCACGGCATCGTTGGGATCGTGGCCTCGAAGCTGGTCGAGCGCTGGCACAAGCCGGCAATCGTCATGCAGATCTTGGGTGAGACCACCAAGGGCTCGGGGCGCAGTGTCGCCAACTTTAACTTAATCGAGGGGCTCCAAGAGCTCGATCAAATGCTGATGAAGTACGGCGGCCATCACTTTGCGGCTGGGCTGACGATTCAGACCGACCGGATCGACGAGCTGCGTCGGCGCTTGATCGAGGTCTACCAAGCCCGCGCCACCACCGAGGCCGATCTGGCCGAGTGGCAGCCGGAGGTGCGGGTCGACGACTTCCGTGGGCTCGATCTGGCGCTGTCGAAGGATCTCGATCTACTCGAGCCGTTCGGCAACGCCAACCCCAAGCCGATCCTTGGCGCTGAGCGGCTCAAACTGATCCAGATTGAGCGGGTTGGGAAGCAGGCTCAGCACCTCAAGCTGCGGCTGAGCGACCGGGACGGGTTGGTCATGACCGCGCTCGGCTTCGGTATGGCCGAGAGCCACCCAAACCTCAATGCTGGCCAAGAGATCGATGCGACCTTTCAGCTTGTGCGCAACGACTTTTGGGCCGAACCACGAGTCGAGCTGGTGCTTAAAGAGCTGCGCTGAACACAGAACTTATACATTCACGATGAGGTTGGCCATTACTGCCTTGATCACCATTTTCAGGAGTAAAATAGACCAAGCCCAGACGATAAGACGCCGTGTAGACGTAAGAATCGGTGGACGCGTATGTCACCAGACGACCTTTGAACACAAAATTGATTGCAGGAACACATAAAGTATTCATGAGTCCGGAAGTTGCATGTGGCGAGGCGGGGTGATAGTCTTCAACCTAGAATTCCAAGCGGATTTAAAGGAGTGTCTGTGGCCAGAGAGCAGTTTCAGAGTGTGCGCGGAATGCGCGACATCCTACCAGTAGAGCAGCCGCGGTTTCAGCAGGTGATCGCAACCTTCACTGAGTTGGCCGCGGCGGCCGGCTACGGGCGGATCGAGACACCGATCATGGAAGATCGGGCGGTCTTCGAGCGCGGCGTCGGCGGCGACACCGACATCGTCGAGAAGGAGCTCTTCGCGCTGGAGGAGCGATCGGATCGGCGAGTGGCGCTACGTCCCGAGCCGACGGCCGGCGTGGTGCGGGCCTATCTAGAGCACGGCATGGCCAGCCTGCCGCAGCCGGTTAAGCTCTACTTGGCCGGCCCGATGTTCCGCTACGACCGTCCGCAGGCCGGCCGCCAGCGCCAATTTAACCAACTGGACGTAGAGGTCTTCGGCGAGGCGGCGCCAAGCATCGATGCGCAGGTCATCATGTTGGCCGGCCGGCTCTGGCGCCAGCTCGGCCTGACCGGCGTGACACTCCAGATCAATAGCATCGGCGATGCGGTCTGCCGTCCGAAGTATCAAGCA
>CAYMAB010000061.1:0-4197 GCA_964388345.1 uncultured Candidatus Saccharimonadales bacterium | reverse complement strand
TAGGCGCTCGAGCCGATGGCGGCACCGAAGGCCATGATCGGGCGGTGGTGGGCGGCGAACCACACGATGGTGGCGAGCGTAGCCGAGGCGGCGGTGTAGAACCAGATGGACTTGGAGGAGAGGTAGCGCTCGCCTGGAAGGCCGAACTCCTTTGGCTCGACGAAGAGCCAGTTGAGGAAGAGCAGGATGAGGAAGGTGCCGCCACCGACCAGCAGGATGGGTGCCGAGGCCTGCACGGCCGCTAGAATCGCCGGGCTCTTGCTGAACGAGGCCGTCAGGGCACCCCACGGCCCCAGTTTGGGATTGGTGGCCCAGATGATCAACCACGGCAAGAGGCCGCGGACGCCGAAGACGGCGAAGAGCAGCCCCCAGCTGAGGAACCAACGCCGGGCCTTCGGGCCGACCGTCCCAATCACGTCGGCGTTGATGACGGCGTTATCGATGCTGCTGACGACTTCGAAGAGACAGAGCCCCAGAACCGTCAGGATGATTGTGCTTACGCTCATGCCCATATCATAGCAAAAGACCGGCCGAGCTCATCGAGCCTATTGATTATCAAGCTTGTACTCAAATCCACTCCTACTCCAGAACCACAATGGCGGGTGCATATCGATCGGATCGATCCCAGAACCTCCTAACAGCTCACGCCAACGATTGGCAATCTGCTCTTTGGGCAACCTCTCAGCCTCGGCGGCGGAAATTACACCGAGCAAAACAGAGCCTTTAGTGATATGGGTGTCGGGAGCAATTTCGATGCGGTCCCTGTTCTTCATCGGGACATGGCCGTAGGTGCTCATGATGAATGACCAGTAATTAAAGATCTTCGGGCCGGAGAGATAAGGGAACCCCTTTTTGTAATCGACCTGAATGAGCTGCTTGAGCCTCAAATAATCATCGTCGGCAGCTTCCATGAGTTTAGTGATTGAGTCCCACTCAGCGGCGATCGTCTTAGCGATGGTGTGCCAAGTCGCGGTATGTTTGTTGGGCTGAAGAGCAACCTTATGCTTCGTCAATTTGAAACGCAGTTCATCTTCTGGCATCTTCGCCGAAGCCATTACGCTAAAGACGTCTTTTGTCTGGCCATCTTCCCAAGTGGCGAGAGCTGATTGCCAAAGCGTGTAGCTGTTTCTTTGGTAGTTGAGGGCCATTGGCAAGGTAAAGTAGGCCAGCCTCGACTCTTGTTGATCATCGGTAAAGTCAGGGCTTGAATCTTCTGGCATCTCGACATCGCCGAGACCGCCATCTTCATAAGCCGTCAGTAGTTGCCTGCAGGACGCCACCAACGCTACTCTATCGGATTCACTCATGTGCTTATGATAACAAAAACGACCTCACGGTCGCTTAAGTTAAGCGCTCTGGGCGCTATAGGTTTACTGGCTGGCTTTGTAGCTCTTGATGGCTTGGACGACCTTGCCGCTGTCTTTGAGGTTCTCCCAGAACAGCACTTGGTCGTGGGCGACGAACATGGCGTCTTCGGGGCCGTGCAGCTCGTTGCCGAGCTTGGCCAGCGACAGCTGCGGGCTGGCGGTACTAGTAGCGCTGGCGTTCGGTTGAACGGTCTGCTGCGTCTGCAAGTAGTAGATGTCGGTCAGCTTGACGTAGCTGGCGTCGACTTGATCGAGCTTACCGAAGTAGACTTGGCCGTTCGTCAGGAAGAGCGCTTGGTACTCTTTGCTATTGATGGCCGCTCCGGCCGGCTTCACAAAGAAGATCTTCAGTCCCATCGCGGCGATCACGAGGACCGAGACGATGATGAGCAGTACCACCAGAATCTTGCTGGCCAGTGTCGGCTTCATAAAGGTGCCGTGGTGGGCAGCCACCGTCTTGCCATTCATTGCGTCCATAACGAATACTCCACCTTAGAATGCTATTACCCCAATTGTAGTCCAAGGCGGCCATAAGCGCAATCGGTGAGTGAAGTGCCCAACAGATGGTATAATCATAGGGATGGTGAGACGGTTGGGGATTGGGAGAATCACGGGGGTCTGGGTGCTACTCTTGGCACTCGGTTTGGTGCTGGCCGGCTCGGCCACGGCGGCGGCGCTGTCCCAAGGCTACCACGCCACCACCGCGCTCGATAGCGGTTCGGTCGTCTCGCTCGATCCCACCACCGCCGGTGCTGTGCTGGCCGCCAACAACGATCGCCTCACCCAGCTGCTCGGCGTCGTCGTGGCCTCGAATGAATCGGTCCTGTCCGTCTCGGATAGTGGCAGCAACGTCCAAGTCGTCACCTCTGGCCAAGTCGCCACCCTCGTCTCGAACTTGAACGGCGACATCGCCAAGGGCGACGCCGTCACCGCCTCGCCGATCAATGGCGTGGCCATGAAGGCTGCCGCTAGCGGCCGGATCTTGGGTTACGCTAGCGCTGCCTTCAGCGCCAGCTCGGCCGGGGCCGTGGCCAAGACCGTCACCGGCCAAGCTGGCCACCAACAATCGATCAGCGTCGGCACCATCCCAGTCCAAGTCGGCGTCACCACGCTGGCCCCCGCTACCACACATAGCGCCGTGCCGGCGGCCCTGCAGAACGTCGCCGATAACTTCGCCGGCCGCAGCGTCTCGACCGTGCGCATCGTGCTCGCCGGTCTCATCCTCATCTTCAGTCTCATCGTCATCGTCATCCTCGTCAACTCGGCGGCGGCTTCGAGCATCAACTCGCTCGGCCGCAACCCGCTGGCGCGGCGAGCCGTTAGCGGTGGGTTGATTAAAGTCTTGTTGCTGGCCGTTGCCATTTTACTGGTGGCGTTGGGGTCGGTATACTTCATCATAAAGGGTTGAGGTGAGATGCAGACGTCCGTATTGATCATCATCGTGGCACTGGCCGGCTTGGCGCTCGGTGGCTGGCTGCGGTCGTGGCGCCTGTCCCACCGAGCGCCAGCGGCCGGCGCGGCCAAACCGGCCACCGACGACATCTTGGCCAAGGTCCAGAGTGAGGCCTCGCACAACTTGGCCCGCTCGATCCAGCATGCCAGTGAACTCTTCCAGAAGAATCTGACGGTCCAAGCACTCAAGATCAACGATGAGCTTGAGGGCCTCGCCAAGCAGCGCCTGCATAAACAGATCGACGACTTCACCGCCGTACTCTCCGATCTCACCTCGGCCGCCACCTCCAGCGTCGCCCAGTTGGAGGCGCTGGTCGAGCAGCGCCGCTTGGCACTGGCCGCCGGCATGGCTACCGAGGTCCTAGACGAGAAGCAGCGGACGCTCGAGCAGTTCTACCAACACTTGAGCGACATCGTGGCCGGCTACATCGTTGAGAGTCTCGGCAGCGATGTCGACCTCTCCGGCCAGCTGCCGTTCGTCTTGAAGGTGCTGGAGCAGAACAAAGATGCCATCAAGCAGGACTTGCTCAGTGACTATTAACCCCGCAAGCGAGATCGCCTCACCGGTCGAGGTCGAGACCATTCTGAACCGCTTGGACGACTGGCGCGGCCAGGTTCGCCAAGGTCAGATCAAGGCCAAGCTGCACCTCAAGACGCCGCCGCCGATCGATCGCAGTTTGGCCGCCGACCTGCGTCGGCTCGGCATCAGAAACGAGATCGATACGGTCGAGAAGGTCGAGATCGTCACGGCGGCACTGAAGGCGTGGCTCGAGGCCGCGCCGGTGGTTCACTTGCGCTTTTCAGCCCCGGTGGCACCGGCCGATCGCCGCGCCATCATGGACTGGCTACGCCGTGAGATTCACCCAGCCCTCTTGGCCGACATCAAGGTCGATGGCGCTATCGCCACCGGTTTCATTCTGCGTACCAAGAATCGCGTCTTCGACTTCACCAGCAACCGGGTACTCTGGGAGCATCGCGGCCGCCTTGCGGAGTTGGCTCGCCGTGTTTGATAGCGGCGAGTTCACCGCCCTCGTTGAGCGAGGCCAGTCGACTGGCGAGGTCGTCGGCGTCAATCGCTTCCTCGTCGAGCTGGATGGGCTGGAAGCGGCGCCAGTCGGTGGCCTAGTCTTGTTTGAGAACGGGCACCACGGCTTGGTGCGGGCCGTCGGTCGCGACACCGTCACCGTCCTCAACCTCGATAGCGAGACCATTCCGATCGGCACGCTGGCGGTGCTGGCCCAAGACGTCTTCAGTGTTAAGGTCGGCAAGGGGCTGCTCGGCCGGGTCGTCTCGCCGCTCGGCCAGCCGCTCGACGGCAAGGGGCCAATCAAGACCGAGACGGCCCTGCCGGTCTTTGCGATCGCGCCGGGCGTCATCG
>CAYMAB010000060.1:0-4280 GCA_964388345.1 uncultured Candidatus Saccharimonadales bacterium | reverse complement strand
GCCGTTTATAAGGATCTCAAGCGAGAGTTCGGCTCCGTCATGTACGACGACAACGGCAACATCGGCAAGCGCTACCGGCGCCAGGACGAGATCGGCACGCCGCTCTGCGCCACCATCGACTTCGACTCGCTGGAGGACAAGGCCGTCACGCTACGCCACCGCGACACGATGAAGCAAGAGCGGGTGAAGATCGCCGACCTCACCGAGCGAATCAAGGCCCAGCTAGCGAAGTTCTGACAGTGGCCCTCAGCGATTACCAGAAAGAGGTCGACGACTGGATCGCCCAGTACGTTGAGGGTTACTGGACGCCGCACGAGATCATGGCCCGCTTGACCGAGGAGGTCGGGGAGGTGGCGCGGTTGGTCAATCACCTGTACGGCCCCAAGAAGAAGAAGGCCTCTGAGTTGACCCAAGACTTGGGCGAGGAGCTGGCTGACGTAATCTGGACGGTTGTTTGCATGGCCAACTCGCACAAGATCGATCTGGACGAGGCCTTCAGCAAGGTGGTGGCCAAGGCCTACGGCCGCGACAGTGATCGATTTAAGAAGAAGTAGTTTATAAAACGACAGAGCCCGCCGGCGACGGGGCCGAGGGGCGCTGTCGCTAGCGGGTGGGCGGGTGAGTTTGCTCTGATCAGGCGGCGGCCGGCGGGCCCTGCTTGAGCTCCTTGTGAATGAAGAACCCGATCACATCGGCGATCCAAATGTCGTCATCGGCGGAAGCCAGCCCGACCACCCAGACCTCGATCTGCGCTAGTGCAGAGGAGTATTCGAAGTCGCCGAATTCGTCGGTAGTCATTCCGGTCTCTTCCAGTAGCTGCTCCCGCAGAGTGCCGTAGTCGCCACTGCGGTTGGGGTGCAGGCCCCACTCAATGATCAGATTTACGGGCTCGGGCATTGGGTCACTGATGCGGGCTGGGGGATAGCCGAGCTGAACGTCGACGGCGACACACGGGTGCTTTGCGAATCCGATCAGTCGTCCGGCCGCCCAGGCCATCAGGCTGCAGTCAAGCAGGTCTTGAATGCGCGCTTGAAGCTGTTCCGACGGGTAGGTTGCCACGATAGTGCCTCCGAGGTGCTGGCTCACCGGTGGGCGAGCGATGGTACAAGCATAGACTCGGGGAACTGATCTGGCAAGCTGGCTGTGGAAAACTTTACATATAAACTACTTGACGGTGGGTAGTAGTGGGTAGTAAGATGACTGCAGTGGTTTACTCTAAGGAGGGTGAATCAAGGAGGGTTAAGAAAGAGAGAGGACGATGCAGTACTTCAAGCGTAAGCTCGACGATAAGAATCGTTTAACGATCCCAACCGAGCTGCGCCATCAGTTTACGGCCGGCGTCGTCGTCACACCCGGATTTGAGAACTATCTCCACGCCTATCCCAAGGAACTTTGGGACGGCGAGATGCAGCGAGCGCTGGCAGGGGAGTGGCGCGGGGCCGATGTGGCACCGGCCATTCTGGATCGGTCCCTGGCCGACTTGGCCGACCAGTTGCGCGACGGCATGGTTGAGACGACGCTCGATACCAAGCAGGGCCGGATTACGCTCGACAGCGAGCTCTTGGCCCACGCCGGTATCGCAGCCGGAGGTGAGATCGTCGCAACCCTGATGCCGGGCGGCTACTGGCGGCTGAAGAAGCCCCAGCGTTAGGACTCCTTAGAGAGACAAGAACTAGTACATTCAAAAACCAAAACAAAATTTCAAAATCAACTGTTTGGCAGTCAACAGCGGTTCAAAGGGATCCGTTTCAACCCTTCGTACCTTGGTGACATAAAAAACTCCACCTCACAAACTTTAAGGAATTATACAATTCCTTGCCACAAAACAACTCCACACTCTTGGTTCACCGTCGCCTCGGCTCGGTGAACTGATACCAAAACCCCAAAACAAAACGTTGGCTGCTGAATAGGTGACCTTGAAATGAACCCACACCACACCCCAGTCTTGGTCCAAGAAGTCGTCCGGTTGCTCGACCCGAGCATCGGTGAGACGTACTTTGATGGCACGGCTGGGTACGGCGGCCACGCCGAGGCGATCGCGCCGCGGTTGGGCGGCGGCCAGATGATTCTGGTCGACCGCGACGAGGCCGCCACGACGGCGCTAGCGGCCAAGTTCGGCGACGCGGCCGAGATCATCCATGCCAGCTACCACGAGGCCGCCAACCGGCTGCTGGCAGACGGCCGCCGGATCGATCTGGCGCTGCTCGACCTCGGCCTATCGTCGCCGCAGCTAGACGCGCCGGCCCGCGGGTTCTCTTTCAAACACCACGGCACCCTTGATATGCGCATGGACCAGCGACAGGCGACGACGGCTGCCGAGATCGTCAACGGCTACAGCTTCGAGCGCCTCGCCGAGCTGATCGGCCGCTACGGCGAGGAGCACCGGGCCCGATCGGTGGCCAGGGCGATCGTGGCGGCTCGGCCGCTGGGCTCCACCACTGAACTGGCTGAGGTGGTCCGAAAGGCCGCCGGCCACGATGGCCATATCAACGGCGCCACTCGCACCTTCCAAGCCCTACGGATCGAAGTCAACGGCGAACTGGATCAGCTCAGCGCCACGCTGCCACTGCTAGAGGAGCTCTTGAACCCCGGCGGCCGGCTGGCCGTCATCAGCTTCCACTCGCTGGAAGACCGCATCGCGAAAGCGTACTTCGACCGCCAGTCCCGCGACTGTATCTGCCCACCGGCCCAGCCCATCTGTACCTGTGATCACCGCGCCACTCTCGCCAAGCTGACCAAGCGGCCGATCCTAGGTTCAAATCTTGACCCCCACAACCCGCGTGCTCGTAGCGCTAAGCTGCGAGTCGCCCGAAAACTAAACCAAAACCAAAAGGAGGCCTAAGTATGCGCGTACGCGTCAAGGACTTATCGAAACGCACCGTTGCCATTCATGTTCGTCGGGTAAAGTAACCCATCCTTGGGGAGCGGTGCAACGGCCGCTCCCCGCCAAGAATCAAAAAAGACCGTAAAACCTAAACCAAAGGAAGATCATGACTCAAGCCAACTACGCCGTCAGGCGCAACCAGAACCTCTATCGCCAACGCACCCAAGTGCAGCTCGGACCGGTCTCCGGGACCTTCGTCGTTATCATCGGCATCAGCGTTCTGGCCTTGCTTTATCTTAACCAGATCACCAAGACCAATGTCTTCGGGTATCAAGTGACGGCGTTGCAGCAGAAGACCACCGCGCTGGCCACGGCCAAGCAGAACCTCGAGGTCGAGGCGGCGCGTCTCGAGTCGATCCAAGCCATCCAGCAGTCGAGCGCGGTCGCCCAGATGGTGCCGGCCGGTGCCGTTACCTACGCCAAGTAGGGTAGGGGAGGGACGTGGCTAGCTACAACGATACGATCGTCAGCCGACGCCGCGTCGGCGGCCTCTTCGTGGTGGTGGCGGTGGTGGTGGCAGCGATGGTGGCCCGCCTCGTCCAGCTGCAGCTCTTCGACCATGGCCGCTATCTAGCTCAAGCCACCAAGACGCAGTCACGCAAGTACCAAGTGCCGGCCCAGCGCGGCGAGATCTACGCCGAGGACGGCGACGGCACTTCGCCATTGGTCCTAAACCAGACGCTCTCGACGCTCTACGCCGACCCGCGCTACGTGCCGAACAAGTCGGCCGCTGCTGCCAAGCTGGCCGCCATCACCGGCCATCCAGCCGCAACGTATGAGAAGTTATTAAATGCCGGCGGCGAGTACGTCGTCTTAGATAAGAAGCTCGATGACCCAACGCGTGATCGCATCAAGTCCCTCAACTTGGCCGGCATCGGCTTGGCCGATGCCGACTACCGGCTCTACCCGGAGGGCACGCTGGCCAGCCAGCTACTTGGCTTCGTCAACGACGATGGCGTTGGGCAGTACGGCATCGAGGGTTACCTGAATAACGAGTTGATGGGTACGCCAGGTCTACTTAAGGCCACCACCGACGTCAACGGCATCCCGATCGCCACCGCCAACAACTACCTCAAGCCACCGACGAACGGCGATCAGATCGTGTTGACGATCGACCGCAACATCCAAGATCAAGCCGAGAAGTACTTGGCTCAAGGCGTCCAGAGTAACGGCGCCGTCTCCGGTAGCGTCGTGGTGATGGATCCGACCACCGGCGCCATCAAGGCGATGGCCAACTATCCAACCTACGATCCCTCCAACTACGCCAGCGTCACCAACTACGCCTTATTCCAAAATGACGTCGTCAGTGGGGCCTTCGAGCCCGGTTCGGGCTTCAAGATGTTCACGATGGCGGCCAGCGCCATGTTGATTCCCTGGCCTTCGGCCACCCGCACCG
>CAYMAB010000059.1:0-4292 GCA_964388345.1 uncultured Candidatus Saccharimonadales bacterium | reverse complement strand
GACTACTACCTCACGCTGGCCACGCTGACACCGTATAAGCAGATCGATCAGGCCATCACGGTGGCCAATCGGACCAAGCGCCAACTGGTGGTGGTGGGCGACGGCTTCGACCGTGGCCGTCTCGAGCGGCTGGCCGGGCCGACCGTCAGCTTCACCGGTCGTGTTGATCCGAGCGAGACGGCCCGCCTACTGGCTCGGGCTCGCGGCCTGATCCACCCTTGCGAAGAGGACTTCGGCCTCGCGCTCGTCGAGGCCATGGCCTGTGGCACGCCGGTGGTGGCCTACGGCCGCGGCGGCGCCCGCGAGACGGTCACGGCCGAGACTGGTGTGCTCTACGACGAGGCCACGCCGGAGGCACTGACTGAGGCGCTCGATAGCTTAGAGAAGAAGCACTGGGACACGACGGCACTCGTGGCCCACGCCGCCAAGTTCGACGAGACCCACTTCAATGAAGCCTTCACCAGCCGCATCGCGGCCCTCGGCCGGAGCCATGGCTCAACCGACTGACTATGAGCTCCTCGGCGTTCGCGTCGAGGCCGCCAGCCTCTCTAGTGGCCTCGCTCGGGCCTTGGCGCTAGCTCGGGCCAAGGACGGCCGCGCACACACCATCGCCTTACCCTATGTTGAGTTTCTCACGACGGCAACACGTCAGCCTGAACTCACGGACCTGCTCAATGGTACCGACCTCTGCCTGCCGAACGGCGTCGGCCTCGTGTGGGCGGCCCACTACCTCTACGGCGGTCGACCCAGCTCCGGGCGGCTCATCACTACACTGCCACTGATCGTACTGGCACCGAGCCGCCTCGCCCGGCCACTGCCGGCTCGCTTCGACAGCGCCAACTTCACTTGGCCGCTGCTCGAGGCAGCCGCCAAGACCGGCCTAACCGTCTGGCTGATCGGCTCACCGAAGGCTCAATCGATCGATATGACAGCCGTCCACCTCGAACAGCAGATCCCCGAGCTAAAGATCGCCGGCACCTCACCCGGCACGGACGACGCGGCGGCCGTCACCCAGCTCACCGAGCGGCTCCGGGCCGCCCGACCGGACATCATCCTCGTCGGCATGGGCTTCCCGCGCCAAGAGCGCCTCATGCACAAGCTCGCGCCCCGGCTTGAGGGCGGCGTCATGATCGGTGAGGGCGGCAGCTTCGACTACGCCCAGTTCGGCGGCCGGATTAAGCGGGCGCCGAACTGGCTGCGCCGGATCGGTCTTGAGTGGCTCTGGCGCTTGATCCGCCAGCCGAGCCGCCTCCGGCGGCAGCTGGCCATTCCGCGCTTCATTTGGTTGGTCTATCGGCAAGGGCGACGACAGGCTTCCCAGCAGTAATCTGCTTATGCTATACTTCAGACCATAAGCGGATTATCTAGATAGTTGTGCAATGTCCTAATTGTGGTCAAACTGGCCAAGTCACCGTCGCCGGAAAGCGCTTCTGCACCAGCTGTGGAATGGCGCTAGGGGCCGATGGTGCCCCAAGCGCCAAGGCCATGACCGACCTACGGCCGAGCGCTAGTGGTACAACCCGCAGCCCAGCTCCAGCCACCGTAGCGGCGCCTGCACCACAGCCGGCCGTCGCCGTGACGGCAGCGGCCAGCCCCCCGGCTGCAACCCCCACTACGCCTCAGCCGGCCGCCGCCTTCCATAAGCCGCCGAGCGCGGCGCTCGACCTCAGCCAAGCCCCCGTCAGCGCCAGCCCGCCGCCGGAACCGAGCCAGCCATCGGCAGCTCCAGAGCCCAGCCCGGCCGCCGCCCAGCCGGTAGCGGTCGCGACCGTCAAGGCCGAGGTAGAGGCGCGGCGCCACGATCAGCTCGAGAATGCCCAGACCATCACCCAGAGCCCGGCCATCAGTAAGTTCCACCCCAACGCCGCCGTCGCTGCCGAACCCGCTGCTACGACTGAGCCCGAGCCTTCAGTCCCAGTCATTAGCCAACCGCCGCCAGCCGCCACGCCAGCGCCGCTTGCACCAGAACCATTGGCACCGGTCGAGCGGCCGAGCGTCACACCTGAGCCGCCGCGACCGCCCAATATCGCCACGCCGGTGCCCGTCACGGCCGGCCCCACCGCTGCCACCGGTCCTACCAGTACCATCACGCGTCCACCGGTGCGCCCCCAGCCGCTACCCAGCGCCACGGCCGGCTTGATCCGGTCGAACCGCCGCTTGGTGGCGAAACCGGACCTAGCCAACGTCGACCCGGAAGAGTCGCGCTGGCAGGTCTTCGCCCAAGCTCTCGCCCGGCCGAAGCGGCGCGCCAACCCGGCCGCCCTCGCCGCCGCCGTCGCCGTGGTGGCGCTGCTTGGTGGCTACATTTGGTTGCAGAACTACCCCAAGCTAGCCATCCGCACCGCCTCCGATCGGGCCGGTTTCCAGGCCTCCGTGCCAACCTACCTGCCGACCGGCTACAACCTCGACCACTCGGCCGCCACCCAACCCGGCCAAGTCGCCCTGACCTTCAACGCCCTCGGCAGCTCCGATGACCTCACCATTACTCAGCGCCCGACCGACTGGGACTCGCAGTCGCTTCTGGCCAACTACGTCGCCGATCAGTCCACCCAACCGCTGGTCGTCAGTCAGCAGGGGCTGACGGTCTATCTCTATAACGGCAACGAGGCCAGTTGGGTCAACCAAGGCATATGGTATAGTATTGGGGGTCATAATCACCTTAATAGGGAGCAGCTCTTAAAGATCATCAATGGACTCTAGCGATATCGGCTGGGATCGTCTGGTTGATGCCATCGATCTCAAGTTCGGTATCGAGGATCATGGCCGCAACCACGAACCACTCCCAGACCAACCCGACCTAACCCAACACGTCAGTTACGTCACCTTTATTAAGGGTGGGCGGCGCTTTAAGATGGAGCGCGTCACCCGGCCGGCCATCCTTGAGCGCAAGTCGCACTACCACAAGGCCGCCGGCTCCAAGGTGCGTTACGAAACCGTCTACGACGCCACCGAGCTCACCCACGTCACCAACTTCTACGCTTGGGGCGAGACCGATTGGCAGCCGATCGAGGCCACCGAGCTCGCCCTCAATTGATCGAGGCAGCCAGCTAAGGTAAGCTTATGGCATGAAGCCGCGCCTGCGTTTCGCCCCCAGCCCCACCGGTGCCCTGCATCTTGGCGGTATCCGTTCGGCTCTCTACGACTGGCTGCTGGCTCGCCAGTCCGGCGGCCACTTCATCCTGCGCATTGAGGACACCGACCGTGAGCGCTTGCAGCCCGAATCGATCGCCCAGATCCAAGAGAGCTTGCGTTGGCTCGGTCTCGACTGGGATGAGGGCGTCGAGGCGGGCGGCGACTTCGGTCCTTACATTCAATCCGAACGATTGGAGCTTTATAAAGAGGCGGCCGAGAAGCTGGTTAAGTCGGGGCACCTCTATCCTTGTTGGTGCAGCCAGGAGCGCTTGGCAGAGCTCAGAAAGACCGCCCAAACTAAGAAAGAAGCCTTCAAGTACGACCGCCACTGCCTAGCCAAGCCGGGGGATCCGAACCAGCCCCACGCGCTGCGCTTCAAAGTACCGGAGGGCCAGACGATTGAATGGGACGATGCTGTGCGAGGCAGGCTGTCCTTTCAAACCGATGTCCTCGATGACTTCGTCGCCATGAAATCAGACGGCTACCCGACTTACAACTTCGCCGAGCCGATCGACGACCACGCCATGCAGATCAGCCACGTCCTGCGCGGCGACGAGTTCATCCCGACGACGCCGAAGAACCTGCTGGTCACGACGGCCGCCGGCTGGGCCCCACCGATCTTTGCTCACCTGCCACAGGTCCTCGGCACCGACAAGGCCAAGCTGAGCAAGCGCCACGGCGCCAAGTCGGTCTTAGAGTACCGCGACGAGGGCTACTTGCCGGAGGCCGTCACGAACTACATGGCGCTGCTGGGCTGGAACGACGGCACCACCCAAGAGATCTTCAGCCGCAAGGAGCTCACTAAGAAGTTCTCGCTGGAGCGCGTTCACAAGAGCCCAGCCGTCTTCGATCCCGAGCGACTCGACTGGATGAACGGAGAGTACATCCGGGCGCTCTCGGTCGACGAGCTGCTCGACCGGTTGATCACATTTACAGAAGGGGATCAGATCGGTGGAGAGCTGGCCAGAGACCGTATCAAGGGCCGCGCCGCCGCCCGGCTCGTCCAAGACCGCCTCAAGCGGCTGAGCGAGGCCGCTGATCTGTTGATGTTCTTCTTTATAGATCCCGTCGTCGGCCGGGATAGCTTCAAGAGCGGGGTAGAGGAGGCGGCCAAGCTGATCGAAGGTACTCTCAAGCAATTAACCGAGCGTCCCGATCTA
>CAYMAB010000058.1:0-4332 GCA_964388345.1 uncultured Candidatus Saccharimonadales bacterium | reverse complement strand
GGCGATGTTGGCGATGGTGTAGGCAGCGATGACGGCGCCGGGATTGACGAGGTGGCCGAAGGCGAGGAAGACGACGTAGACCGTCCCGACCTCGGCGAGGTTGCCGCCGAGACTATAGAGGAAGGGTTGGCGCCAGTGGCCCCGATGTTCCGTTAACGTCTCGTAGCCGTGGTAGAACTCGTCGAAGAAGTGGCCGAGTTGGCCGAGCGTCACGACTGGGCGGCGCTGGCGCAGCACGCGGCGGTTGAAGCCGTTGATCCATCGGACGAGGCGGCCGGCAATCCGCTCCAGCCGTGGCCGCTCTGAGATGATGGCGATGATGATGACGCCGAAGACGATGATCACAAGGATGATCAACATGATCACCCGCACCGAGTTCTGCACGAGGTTGCCACTCAGAAAGAGTAAGAGGAAGCCGAGCCCCAGCACCACCAAGAACGAGACGGCCGTGAAGGCGTAGCTCATCACTTGTGCTAGCGTCGTCTTACCTGGCGGCACTTGTTCTTTTAACGTACCGGAGAGATATGAGGTGCCGGAGATACCGCCGGACGGGAAGGCTTGGTTGACGAAGTTGACGACCAGCGCTCGCACGAACAAGAACTTCGTCTCAATCTTGTAGCCGAAGATAGCGAAGACGCTCTGGTAGTACTTGGCGTTGAACCAGTAGCTGGCCAGTTGGATGAAGACGAGGAAGATCAGGATGTACCAGCGCACGTGGCCGAGTAGTGAGATGACTTGAGAGATGCGGTTGCGAGAGTAGATCACCAGTGCGGCCAGTGCCACGAAGCCGGCCCATTGAAAGATCGTGCGAAACTTCATGAAGCGATTATAGCAAACCGCTTAGATTGCGCTAAGTGCTACAATACCGACATGACCGAACTCGCCATCCTAGGGCGCCAACCGGAACTGGGTCGCGCCGAGATCGAGGCCTTGGTGGGGGCGGCGGCGCTCGAGGCGGCCGGGCCGCACTTGCTCAGCTCTCATCCACTGGACCTAGACCGGCTCGGCGGCAGCGTCAAACTGGCTCGCCTGCTCACCCGCCAGCCGGGTACCAAACTGAGCGACCTCGAGCTCGATCTGGCCGACCTCCCCACCGCCGACGCTAAGCTGACCTTCGGGATCAGCACCTACGGCCCCAAGTTGCCCTTTGGCGACTTGCAGGCGTGGGGGCTTGGATTGAAGAAGCGGCTCGGCTCGGCTCGGCTGGTGCTGCCCCGCCGGCCCCACACCGACCTCACGGCCGCCCAACTGAAGTTCAACCGCATACTAGAGAAAGGCTTCGAGCTGGTGGTGGTGCAGGGCGCCGGCGAGCTGATCGTGGGCCTGACGACAGCCGTCCAAGACATCGACGCCTACGCCGCCCGCGACCACGGCCGCCCGGAGCGCGACGCTAAGATCGGCATGCTGCCGCCGAAGCTGGCCCAGATCATGATCAACCTAGCCGGGCCCGAGCCCGGCGCCATCGTCGACCCCTTCGGCGGCAGCGGCGTCATCGCCCAAGAGGCGCTCCTCGCCAGCCACCGCACCTATTCGAGTGACCTCAGCCCCACCATGGTTCGGGCCGCCACCGAGAACCTGACGTGGCTAGCGACGAACCATCAGCACCTGCCGGCGTGGTCGGTTGAGCTGGCCGACGCCCGCCAACTGAAGCTGCCGCCGGGGCCGCTCACCATCGTCACCGAGGGCTACTTGGGCGAGCCACTCTCGGCCGCTCCCTCGCCCCAGCGCCTCGTGGCCCTCGACCGCGAGATCAGCGGCCTCACCAGTACGTGGCTGCGGCGCGCCGCCACCCAACTACCGAACGGCCGCCGCATCGTGCTGGCCGTGCCGGCGTGGCACGTCGCCGGCCGCGACCACCATCCCCGAGTGATTGACGAAATCCCCAGATTGGGCTATACTCAGGTGCAGTTTCACCACGCTCCCGGCCGGCTGATCTACCGGCGACCGGGCCAGATCGTGGGACGTCATCTATTAGTTTTGGAGAAGATCTAATGGCTCATACAAAGGCCGCCGGCTCGACACGATTAGGACGCGACTCCGCTGGGCAACGCCTCGGCGTTAAACGCTTCGGCGGACAAGTCGTCTCGGCCGGTACCATCATCACGCGGCAGCGCGGCAGCCGCATCGCCGCCGGCCCCGGTACCGCCGAGGGCCGCGACCAGACCATCTACGCCACCAAAGCCGGGGTGGTCGCCTTCAAGACCAAGCGCCAAGCTCGCTTCACCGGCACTCGGGTCGAGAAAACCATCGCCACCATCGAATGAAGCGGCGCCTCTGGATCGTTGGCCTCACGCTGGTTGTGCTCGGAGGGTTTGGCTACGGCTACAGTGGTGCTGCCGCCAGCCATACGGCATGGATCGTCTCGACGATCGTCATGGCAGTCGGCGGCGCCGTCTTCATCGTCTCCTACTCTTGGTATCATAAGACGAAGTAATAACCCGATCGTTGCGGAAACGACGAAGGCCCCCAAACAGGGGTCTTCGCCTCTGTCTGAGAGCCATGCGCTACCGAAAGTAGCGACGCGAGCTTCTATCCGGACTGCGGTACGGCGCCGCCCACTCATCGTGTCGTGGCCGTCGTATCCGGTCGATCAACTGCTCGGCTCGCTCGACCGCTCCCCCGCTGAATGCCGACGGCAGCTCCAGCGAGCGAATCATTCGCCGAATATCACCCCGCTGCCCAGCCGTCGCCCCACTCATCAGATCTTGGAGTCGATCGATCAATCGATCACTGTCCACCATGGCCTCCTTTGGGCGCGAACTGCTAGATGAAGGCGGCTTGAGCCGTATCGAGATCGATGAAGCTGGCACTCACACCGGACAGCACTGGCGTCACCCCGGCTCGATAGAGGCCGGGCTCGCCCTCCTCGTAGATGTGCATCAGGTGACCCTTCAACCGTCCTTCCAACCGCTGCATCGCGGCGACGACTCGTGCGCGACTGGCCGCATCACCGAGGTGCAGCACGTTAGCGACACCGCCGCTGTAGTGCCAGTCGACTTGGGCCTTGGCCTGCCTCGCCACCAACCGAACCCAGTGCTCGGCTTGGATCTTCCGAGCATCGAGCGCGGCGACCGTCTCACCGTGATGAAAGATCAAGGGGTTGGTGGGAGGCGGCACCACCCACCCCAGCGCACCGGACTCCTCCCACCTCTCCCAGAAACGTGGTTCACGAGCCTTCGAACGATTGATCATGTGGGGAACCTTCCGCTGGCGAACATCCTAGTTATAGTCCGATCGATCGACCTTTACAACCTCAGCCACTAAAAGAGGCTCCTTGGAGCCTCAAATCGGTCGTTGGTATAATAGGCTACTGGCTCGGTGGCGGGGTGGTCTCCATGCCGAGGTGAAACTTGATCCGGGTGATGACGTCGCTGGCCACCGCCTGCGACTTCACGAGGTACTCATCGACTCCGAGACTCTTGGCCCGCGCCTGATCGCTCGGCTGGCTCAGAGCCGTTAGGATGATGATCTTGGTCTTGGCCGTCTCTGGGGTGTTGCGCAGAATGTCTAGGACATCGAAGCCGCTGATCTTTGGCATCATGATATCGAGCAAGATCAGATCGGGCTTGAACTCGAGGGCTTGGGCCAAGGCGTCCTCGCCGTTGGCGCAGTGCTTCACCTCGAAGCCCTCGGCCTGGATGCGGGTCTGGTAGGCGCTGGCCAGCGCGGCGTCGTCTTCGACTAAGAGAATTCTCGGTTTCATCATGCTACGCTTGTCATCTTAACGCACGACCCACTGGCTGGCAAACTACTTCAAGGCCGCCACGGCCGCATCGAGCTGTGGGTCGCGGTTGTTGTCGTAGTCGGACTGGCTCAGGGCCACCGTCTGGTTCGGCACGATGCCCTGCTTATCGATGTTGCGGCCATCGGGCGTGTACCAGTGATCGATGGTGATCTTGAGCTCGGCCCCACCGGCTAACTGAGTGATGTCTTGGACACTGCCCTTGCCAAAGGTCTTCACGCCGATCAACTTACCGGCGCCGTTATCCGACAGGGCACCGGCGAGGATCTCGCTGGCCGAGGCGCTGCCACCGTTCACCAGTACCACCAGCGGCTTTGCGATCAGCAGACCGCCGCCGCTACTCTTGAGTTCGTCGGTGGTGGTCTGGCCGTGGCGCTCGCTCACCACCACCTTGCCGGCCGGCAAGAACTGGCTGGCCACGGACACGGCTTGGTCGAGGTAACCCCCGGGGTCGTCGCGCAAGTCGAGAATGACGCCCTTGACCTTGGCCGTGGCCAGAGCGCTGGCGGCTTGATCCATCAGCTGGCCGGTATCAGTGCCGAAACGGCTGATCTTGATGTAGCCGAGGCCGTCCGGGCGAACCTGCCACG
>CAYMAB010000057.1:0-4356 GCA_964388345.1 uncultured Candidatus Saccharimonadales bacterium | reverse complement strand
AACTGGCGGCCTGCCCGGCCCCGGCGGCCGTCAACGCCACGGCGATGGCGGCCGGATTGAAGAGGTGCTTGCGCTTGATGGCTAAGAGGTACTTAGAGGCCATCGCCAGCCCGCCGACCGCCGTCAAAAATATGATGTCGTGGTAAGTCTGTAGCGGCGTGATGATGAGCGCAAGGATCAGTGCCGTGATGTAGCTGGACTCGATGTTGGTCGGCGCTTTATAGACCCAAGCGAAGACGGCGTTGGTGACGGCGCAGACGATGGTGAGGAAGGCGGCCGAGAAGGCGATGCCGAATGGGCTGTAGTGCAAATAGCCGAGCGCCGCTAGCACGATGGCTACACCGACCAAGATGATCAAGTAGTAGAGCACCAAGCGATACATGGTGATGCGATCGAGCCAGCGGTCGATCCACTTCATCGCGGCGCCACCACGTATCGCTCGAAGCCACTCGTCAGCGTGGCCATGCCAGCGCGATAGATCGAGTAACCTTCGAATCCATCCGTGCGTTCGATGAGGGCAATGCCAGCCGGGCCCATCGCGAAGGCGGCGGTGGCGAAGCGGTCGGCCTCGTAGATGTCTGGTCCAATCACGGTCAAGCTTATGACCTCCTCTAATAGCTTAGCGGGCCGGTGGGGATTGTAAATATGCTGGCCGCGCTCGGCTGTGCCGGAGGTGGCGACGCCCTCGGTCGTTACTGCTATCGTCTTGATGATCTCGGACGGCGCGAGCGGGTTGCGCAGCCCGATCCGCCACGGCCGGTCGTTGGCATTCCGGCCGGCCACTTGGATGTCGCCGCCGACCTCGAGGCAGAAGTTCTGGCGGCCGCGGCGTTTCAATAGCTCGGCCGCCTGTTGAATCGCCCAACCCTTGACCAGCCCGGAGGGATCGATCGTGCCATCGGGCCGGTGGATGTCGAAGTAGCCGTCGGTGGCGCGCTGCGTCTCCTCGCATAGATCCAGCACCGCCTTGACCTCGTCGCTGGCTCGCTCGACCGGCCATCCGCCATTGATGCGCGAGATATCGCTGGTCGGTTTATAGGTACTGAACGTCTCATCGACATGGGTGAAGTAGCGGCGCACCGCCGCGAAGTCGGCCGCTGTGGCCGCACCGGTGATCTCCAAAGTGATCGGCATGCCCATCTGCGTCCACCGGCGCTTCATCGGCTATTTGGCTTGGGCAAGAGCAGAGGCGAGGGATTGAACGAAGGCTCCGCTACTGGCGGTGGCGCCGGTAATGGTATCGACTTGGGCGCTCTGTGCGCTGATGGCCTCTTGTTTTAGCAGTGGCATGGCGGCGGAGTTGACCCTAATCGAGTTGGGCTGGTCGTTGGGGTATTGCAAGAACTGCACGTCCGCCAACTTACCGCCGCTGATGATGGCCCTCACTTGGATGGTGCCGTAGAAGGCGTCCTCACCCGAGCCGGTGTAGGAACCATCTTTATAAGTAGTACTAGCCGCCGTTGGGCTCGTCGTCGAACCGCCGGAGCTAGATTGGTCGGTCGAACTGGTGGTGAGCGGCTGCGCCACCGGGCCCGATGTCTCGTGGCGCTGATGCAAGCTATAGATAACGTAGCTGCCCACGACCGCGACGGCCAAGAGGACCTTGAGGATCGTACCTTTGATGCGTGAGTTCGGTTCGGTCATTGCCCCATCATACTACATAGGTGCAGCTTAAGGCTGCCTGAGAAGGCCGCCAAAACTGACGAGACCCCCGAAGAGAGGATCTCATCAGGGGTCTATGGACACCCAGTTGGCTGGCTGGCTAGCTCGAGGTGTCGCAGAGATGGCTGACCCGCTTGGAGGTGTAGGTCGTGATCTCCCACGGGCCGTGTTTGGGGTCGAATCTGAAGCCGACTTCGTAACGACCGTCGAGCTCGGACATCACCATGTGAATGCGGCACTGGCCGGCCGAGACGTCGGCCCACTGGTCGTAAACACTGACGCTGTGGACCGTGAATCCTTGTGCCTTCAGGTCGCCATGAGCCTTGACGGTGTCGTAGTGCGACCCAGCGGAGGCCAACGCGAAGACGAAGAAGATCAGGCCCGGGATGATCAGGAGTAGCCATTGGACCTTCTGCTTGCCCGCGGCCAGAAAGACACTGCCTACGACGATGAAGACGGCGATCCAAGTCAGCAGGTCCTCGAAAGCATCGAACTTGGTGTTGTGGAACATTGTGGCCTCCACGGCTCGATCGAGAGGTACAGACGAACGGTTGACTCTAGCAGCCGATCTTATTTCTGTCAAGTTTCTGACCGGTCACGGTCGGCTGGTGCAGTAGACCTTCGTCTCGGCGGCCGAGAGCGTGATCCACTGGCCGCCTTGGCTGATGGCGAGCGCGTAGCGGCCGCCACGAGTTCGCACCACCTCTTCGTCGAGGGTCTCTTGATTGACGAAGAGGGTGACTTGGCCACGGCCGCGATAGTCGTCGAACTTCAGCCGGCGCACGTCGCAGCCGAGCGCGCGCAGGTCGGTTCGAGCGGTCGCGACGTGATCGTCGTGGCGCACGACGGAGAAGACGGTGGCGCCGACGGCCAAGAGGCCGAGCGCCAAGACGGCCGCGATGAGCAAGGGGAGTCGGCGCTGGTGGCTGGACGCTGAGCGGTCGAGCATCGCTACCTCGGGGTCGATGGTGGTGTGAACGAACGGTGGCTCAAGATTAGCATTGGCCTCAGCGACTGTCGAGGTCTCGTGCTCTATCAGCCGCAGCCACCGTTAAGCCAATCTTCAGGGCGATTGATTAGAGTTTAGCGTGTATTGGGGCGAGGGACAGGGTTAGAATAGAAGAGAGGACGAACCATGCGCATTCTACTGGTAGAAGATGAACACAAGATCGCCAGCGCCATCAAGAAGGGGCTGGAGCAAGAGACCTTCGCGGTCGACGTGGCCTACGATGGCGAGGCCGGTCTCACGGAAGCCCTCGGCGAGGAGTATGATGTCATGATCCTCGACCGCATGCTGCCCGGCGGCATGGACGGCGTGCAGTTGACCCAGAAGATTCGGGCCGAGAAGATCCACACGCCGATCCTGATTTTGACGGCCAAAGGCGGCGTCAGTGACCGTGTCGAGGGGCTCAATGCCGGCGCCGACGATTACCTTGTGAAACCCTTCGCCTTCACCGAGCTCTTGGCCCGGCTGCAAGCGCTGCTGCGCCGGCCGCCACAGGCGCTCGACCCTGTCCTAACGGTCGGCGACCTCACGCTCGACACCGTTCGTTTCGAGGTCAAGCGCGCCGGCAAGCTCGTCCAGCTGACGAGCAAGGAGTTCGCACTGCTGCGCTACTTGATGAGCCACGCCGACACCGTCGTCTCCAAAGACAAGATCATCGCGCATGTTTGGGACTACGACGCCGACGTGCTGCCCAACACCGTCGAGGTCTACATCGGCTACTTGCGCGCCAAGCTCGACCGCGGCGCCAAGGGTCCGAACTTGATCCAGACCATCCGCGGCTTCGGTTATAAGATAGGACTGCCCGAAGGCGCATGAACCGATTGCACCATCTCTGGACCGATCGCTCGCCGGCCGCCAAACTGGCGGCGGCCTACGTCGCCATCATCATGGTGACGAGCCTCTCCTTTAGCGTTGTGCTCTACCACATCTCGGCCAGCCAGCTGTCGCGCAGCCTGCGCCGCGAGTACCTGAGTTATCGCCCCTTCGTCTATAACGATTACAACCAGCTCTCGCCACCGCTCAGCCCGCCGCCGATGCGCATTCAAGATGAGCTCGACACCGGCACCGAGCGGCTGGAGATTCAGCTACTCTACTTTAATATTGTGATCTTGATTCTAGCCAGCCTCGCCAGCTATTGGTTGGCCAAGCGGACGCTGCGGCCGATCGAAGAGTCGCTGGAGGCCCAGAGCCGCTTCACGGCCGATGCCTCGCACGAACTACGCACGCCGCTGGCCGCCATGCAGGCCGAGATCGAGGTGGCGCTGCGCGATCACAAGTTGACGGCGGCCGAGGCCAAGCGCCTGCTGACGAGCAACCTCGAGGAGGTGGCCAAGCTCAAGGCGCTCTCCGATGGGTTGCTGCGATTGGCACGCGAAGACGGTAACGGCTTGGCGCTAGAGCCGGTGGCGCTCGGGGCCGTCGCCACCGAGGCGGTCGAGCGGCTGGCGGCGGTGGCCAAGAGTCGCGGCATCACCGTCCAGAACCAAGCCGCCTCCGTGACGGTCCACGGCGACCGCCAGAGTCTCACCGATCTCGTCGCCATCTTGCTCGACAACGCCATCAAGTACAGCCCGCCCCACTCGACCATCGAGATCGCCACCAAGACCTCGGGGCGCACCGCCCAACTGGCCGTGATCGATCACGGCCACGGCATCAAGGCCTCCGACTTGCCTCACGTCTTCGAGCGC
>CAYMAB010000056.1:0-4371 GCA_964388345.1 uncultured Candidatus Saccharimonadales bacterium | reverse complement strand
GTGGGGTGGCCAGATCGGCGTCCATGAAGAGCCGGTAGCGACCCTCGGCCTCGAACATGCCGACCCGCACCGCCCCGCCCTTGCCGGCCCGCTTACCGAGGTTGATGACGCGAAAATGATGGAAGAGGCCGCGCTCAACGGCGGCGGCCGCACCGGTATCGTCGTCGCTCTGGGCCATGATGACGACCTCGACGGTACCGTAGTTGCGCGTCTTTAGAAACTCGGCTAGCTCTCTTAGGCGTGGTTGGATCTGGTGATGCTCTTTATAGGCTGGGATGATGATGCTGAGGTCGACCGTGGCCACCTACTTCGTCACCTGGTAGACGAGGAAGAGCTCGGAGCCGCTGAAGTGCGAGTACTGCGGCAAGAGCTCGCCACCAGGGAAGCGCGCCCGGAAGGCTTTGAGGGCGTCGTTGTGGTTGCTGTTGGAGACGATGAAGAGCTTCGGTTTGCCATCGAGCGGCACCTTCGCAATATCGGAGGCGTCCAAGCGGTCGTAGGTGACGTGGTTATGCGTGAGGTAGTAGACGGTCTTATCGGTGTAGCCATCGATGACGACGTAGTGCTCACCATTGAAGGGGTGGTCGAGTAGATACTTGCCCATGGCGACGGCGTCCTCGCTGTAGGCGGCGTAGGTCTGCGGTGAGTTGGCCCAAGCCACGAAGTACTGCTCGTAGCCTTGGTAGGCCGAGAGGGCCAATAGCACCAAGATGGCACCAAGACCAGCCAAGCGGGCGGCCGAGTTGATTGGGAAGGTGACGTTCCAGCGTTCGAGCATGTAGTCGACGCCAAGACCGGCCAGTACGAGGGCTGGGCTGAGCGCGCCGATGGCTCTGAGCGCATGCGGTATGCCCTCGGCCGTCAGGACCTCCGGCACCAGCATGGCGCCGAAGACGGCCAACAGGGCAAAGTAGCGTGGTTTAGTGAAGTTGACCAAGCAGACGATGATGCCGAGGATGAACATGATGCCGATGAAGATGTTCAGCTCGGGCTGGCCGCCGAGGTTCTGGCGATAGTTCTCGTCACCGTGGACGTTGAACATCAAGGCGGTCTTCACGATCGTGTCACCGAGCGTCTGAATCGGGTGGCCGTGGTTCAAACTGGGGTTGAGGAAGCTGACGCCGCTGGCTCTGGCCCCGAGGTCGCCGGGATGCTTGACGCCGTAGAGACCGAGCGGGACTAGCACGATGACGGTAGCGATCAGGCTCATGGCCAGTGGCTTGGCCCACTTCGCAAGGAATGGGCGGCGCCAGAGCGCCAGCGCTCCGACGATCGCGAGTAGCGCCGCCGGGAAGAGTCGGTATGACAGGTAGGTGTAGAAGCCGAGCCCAAAGACGGCACCGGCGAGGTAGAAGCGCCAACGTTCGTTGCGTTTGATGGCGACGGTGTAGAGCCAGAGCGTTAGGGTGACCATCAGCGGCGTCATCGAAGCGCGGAAGCCGTCGCGGGTGATGGTGACGGCCCATGGGCTGACGGCCATGGCGAAGGCGCTGACGAGCGCTACCCGCCGACCGAACCAGCTCTTGGCCCAGAGGTAGGTGGTGCCAACGTCGGCCACGCCGATGAGGGCCGGCGCCATGCGCAGCGCGAGGATGGTGTTGCCCATGGTGGCCACAAAGATGGCTTGGAGGTAGAAGAAGAGCGCTTCGCGCGGACCATTGGTGTTATAGAGCGGCCGAAAGTCGTGCTTCTCTAAGATGCGGAAGATGTCGAGCCCGTTGGCTGCCTCATCGGGATGGAGGCCGGGTGGCAGACTGTCGAGGCGCCAGAAGCGGAAGAAGGCCGCGACTAGCAAGATGCCGGCCACCATGATGATGGTGCCGTATCGCTGCCAGAATGCTTGGAGGTCTTGACGCTTCATTTCTTAAAGACCCACTTCTTATAGACGAGGTAGTTCCAAACGAGACTGACGGCGATGGCAGCGACCTTGGCCGAGTTGTCGATGACGAAGCGCTCGGAGAAGAGGTGTGCCAGCCCAATGGTCGAGACGATGTGGTAGGCCGTCTGGCCGGGCCAGAGCCAGTGACGTGTCAGCACAACGATGATGGCCGACTGAATGACGTAGAGCCCGAAGGCCGTGGCAACCAAGAACTTGATGGCCTGCTGGACTGGATTGACCGAGTTACTCTGAAAGACGATCCGGCGGTTGGCGAAGAAGCTGAAGATCATAGCCAGCGTGGTGGAAGGCAGGTTGGCGATGCTCGGTGCAAGGCCGGCGTGAATCAGAAGATTATAGACGCCGAGGTCGATGGCGGTGTTTAGGATACCGATAAGACTGAAACGGCCAATACGGGCGAGCTCACCGGTCGACTTAGATTTGGGCTTCTGGGCCTTCATAACGTTTGAGCAAAGCATAACCGAATTGAGTGGAGCTGTAAAGCTAGACCTTGGTCTTGTCGAGGCTACGGAAGCTGATCTGCTCGGGGTGCCAATAGAGCTCGACTTGGCCGATCGGACCGTTGCGGTGCTTTCTTATAAGAATATCGGCGATGTTGGCGCGGTCGCTATCTGGTTGGTAGTAGTCCTCGCGGTAAATGAAGGCGACGACGTCGGCGTCTTGCTCGATCGAGCCGGACTCGCGCAGGTCGGAGAGTTGCGGAATCTGCGGGCTGCGTGTCTCAACGAGACGGGAGAGCTGGCTGAGCGCCAGCACCGGCACGTTGAGCTCACGGGCGAGGCCCTTCAACCCGCGGGAGATCTCCGAGACCTCTTGGACCCGGTTGTCACTCGAGCTGCTGCGACCGGCCACCAGCTGGAGATAGTCGACCACTAGCAGGCCGAGGTCGTGTTCGCTTTGGAGGCGACGGGCCTTGGTGCGCATCTCCATGACGTTGGTGAGAGCCGAGTCGTCGATGTAGATCGGCGCCTCTGAGAGAACCGCCATGGCATGGTTGATCTTGGGGAAGTCACTGTCCTCGAGGTTGCCGGTGCGCAGCTTCCACGCGTCGATGCCGGATTGGGCGGCTAGGAGCCGATCAATCAGCTGCTCCTTGCTCATTTCGAGCGAGAAGATGCCGACCGGAATGCCTTCTTTGACGGCCACGTGGTGAGCGATGTTCAGGGCCAACGAAGTCTTGCCGAGGCTGGGGCGGGCCGCCAACACGATCAAGTCGGACTTCTGGAAGCCGGAGAGGAGCTTATCGAGCGCCTTGAAACCGGTCGGCACCCCGCGCAGGCTCTGCTTGTCTTTGTGCAGATCGTCTAAGCGGTCGAACGACTGGGCCAAGACCGAGCCGATGGTGACGAAGTTCTGCTTCAAGTGCTTCTGCGAGACGGTGAAGAGGCGCTGCTCGGCTTGATCGAGCAGGCCGTCTAGCGGCTCGTCTTCCCGGTAGCTTAAGCCCGTGATGACGCTGGCGGCCTGAGCTAGCCGCCGCAGTGTGGCCTTGTGGGCGACGATACCGGCGTAGTGAGCGACGTGGGCGGCGCTGGGAGTGGCGTTGACTAGCTCGGTGAGGTAGGTGGTGCCGCCGGTGCGCTCGAGCTCACCGGCCGATTCTAACTTATTAGAGAGACTGAGCAAGTCGAGTGGCTGGCGAGCCTCGTAGAGATCGAGAATGGCGCTGTAGATGAGGGCGTTGCGGTCGGCGTAGAAGTCGTCGGCACCGACGATGTCGGCCACTTTGATGATGGCCTCCTTATCGATCAAGATGGCACCGAGCAGGCCGAGCTCGGCTTCGAGGTTATGCGGTGGCACCTTGCCGGCCAGCTCTCGGTCGATCACCTGTCCGGCTTGGTTCATTCGACCACCTCCCCGCCCAAGATCTCCAGCGCCGAGGTGACCAGTTCACCACCGCCATCGATCTTCGGGCCGACCGGTCGCTCCAGCCGAGTGATGAGCTTGACCTCTGGGCCGAAGGAGCTCTGAATGGCGGCCTCGATCAGGCGACGGTTCTTGGCCTCAAGCAGGCGCTCGTGGTGGAAGCTGAAGCGCGAGACCAGCTCGACGGCCTCCGGGGTGATGGCGACGTCGCAGGAGCAGATAAGGGCGTAGAGTGAGTTGTTCTGAGCCTTGATGGCGGCGAGCGCCTTCGGCCAGTGACCGCCCTCATCGTTCGGCCGGCCAGCGGCCGGTGGTGCCGCCGCGGGTGATCGCTCCGCAACGGGCGTGGTGACCGACTTCGGTGCGATCGTGGCGGCGGCCGGCTTTGGAGTCGGCTTCGGTGCGGCGTCGGCGGGGGGAGGTATGACGGCCAATGGGGCAGCCGCCTTAATCAGGGCGATCTCAAGCGTCAATTCTGGGAGCGGCGAACGCGCCACCGGGATGAGACCCTCGATCATAGCGGCCAGAGCGGCAATGGTGAGCACAGGCGTGCCATCGCCGGCCTCACTACGCAGCCGGGTGTGTAGTAGTGCCCGCCAGTGTTCGAT
>CAYMAB010000055.1:0-4443 GCA_964388345.1 uncultured Candidatus Saccharimonadales bacterium | reverse complement strand
ACGGCTCGCTTGGCGTCGGGCGGCAGGCCGAGCAGCCGCACGCTGTTCGAGATCGTCGACATGTCGCGGCCGACCCGCCGGCCAACGTCTTCGAGGCGCAGGTTGAACTGATCGATCAGTTTACGATAGGCCGTGGCCGTCTCGATCGGGTTGAGGTCGGCGCGTTGCAGATTCTCGATCAAGGCCAGTTCCAGCTTGGCCTGCTCGTCGAGGCTGCGCACGATCACCGGCACCGTGGCGAGGCCGGCCGCCGTGGCCGCCCGCAGCCGCCGCTCGCCGGCGATCAGTTGGTAGCCACCATCCGTCTTCGTCACCACCAGCGGCTGCAGAATGCCGTGGGCCTTAATCGAGGCGGCCAGCGATTCGAGCGCCGCCGGCGCAAAGTCGGTGCGCGGCTGGTGCGGGTTGGGCGAGACCTTGCTCGGACTGACTTCTAGGATCGCCTCGCCGACCCGTCCGCCGTTCGAATCGGTGGCGGCCGTCGGGTCAAACGTCTGCTCGATGACATCGGTTGGGATCAGGGCATCGAAGCCGCGGCCCAGCCCGCGCTTAGGATTTGACACGGCTCATCACCTCTCTAGCCAACTCTTTATAACCCTTGGCGCCCTTGCTCCACTTGTCGTACTGCATGATCGGCATGCCGTAGCTGGGCGCCTCGGCCAAGCGGACGTTGCGCGGGATGACGGTCTCAAAGACCTTCTCGTGGAAGTGCTTGCGCACCTCGTCTTGGACCTGCCCGCTCAAGCTGGTGCGACCGTTGTGCATCGTCATGACGACGCCGAGGAGCGCCAGCTCGGGGTTGAGCCCCTGCTTCACCCGATTGATCGTCTGGATCAGTTGGCTCAGGCCCTCCAGCGCATAGAACTCGGCCTGCACGGGGATCAGCACTTGGTTGGCCGCCACCAGCCCGTTAATGGTCAAGAGGCCGAGCGAGGGTGGGCAGTCGATCAAGATGTAGTCGAACTCGGCCGCCGCCAGCGCCTTCTTTAAACGAAACTCGCGCGACGGCACGCCGGCCAGCTCCAACTCGGCCGCCGCCAGCACCGGCGAGGCCGGCAGCACCATCAAGCCGTGGTAGGGCGTTTGGTAGAGGATGGTCTGCGGCTCGATGCCATCGATCAGCACATGGTAGAGGTCTTGCTTCAGCGCCTTCTTATCGACCCCCAACCCGGTCGAGGTGTTGCCCTGCGGATCGAGGTCCACCACCAAGACTCGCCGCTTGGTCTTGGCGAGGTAGGCTCCTAGATTGATGGTCGTGGTGGTCTTGCCCACCCCGCCCTTTTGATTAGCGATCGCAATAATCTCTGCCACATACCCTCACTACTGTCCACTCCATTGTACCATCTGAGCACAAGCGAGATCAAAACTACAGAAAGTGGCGGCCGAAGGCTTGAGCTATCACTTGGCATAGGAAAAGAAAGACGCCGGCTGGGATCAGCAGCGCCAAAGCTATCAATCCGTAAACCTTCACTTCCTCGCTTAATGGCAACTGACTGGCATGGGTTACTTGATGCTTCCGTATGGTCTTTATAAAGACACGAGCCGCCGCTCGCATTGTCGGAATTAAGAGCATTCCCTCAATTGGTAAGGCCAAGGCCGCAAAAGTAAGGGCTAAAGGATAGCCAACGACAGGCGCAAAGCGCAACACCAACAAGGCTTCTTGGGCAATCAGAAAGACTATGATGCCGGCTTTGGTGCGAAACATACGACCATTGTACACCAAAGGGCTCGGGTGGGATTTCGGCTTACTGTATACTTGTGATCTTAATCTGCGAGTAGTGTTGGCGGTGGCCGGTGAGGGTCTTTTGGCGCTTCTTCGGCTTGAACTTTAGCACCTTGATCTTCTCGCCCTTCACCTCACCCAGCACCTCGGCCGTGACGGTGACGCCAGAGACGGTCGGCGCGCCGACCTTGATCTTCTCGCCGTCGATGATGAGCAGCGGCTCGAGCTTCAGTTGCTTGGTGGCCGGATCGACCAACTCAACCTCGAGCGTCTCTCCGGGAGAGACGAGGTATTGCTTGCCGCCGGTAGTGATAACAGCCTTCATAACTCGAGTACTATATCAGATTCGCAGCGGCGAGGCAAGGCCCAGCTAGGTGCCGAACTCGATCTGCTTACGCCGCACGGCGATGCTCTCGACGAGGCCGACGGCGGCGAGGCTGATGACGAGGTTGGTGCCGCCGTAGGAGACCATCGGCAGCGGGATGCCGGTGACAGGCATGATGCCCAGATTCATGCCGATGTTGATGATGACATGGGCGAGCAGCATCGCCACCACCCCGACGGCGATGAAGAGCCCAAAGCGGTCGCGGGAGCGATAGGCCACCACCAGCATGCGGGTGAGCAGCGCGCCGAAGAGCGCGATCAGGAGGCCGCCGCCGACGAAGCCAAGCTTCTCCGCCACCACCGCGAAGATGAAGTCGGTCTGCTGGGCCGGCAGAAAGCTCAGCTGGCTCTGGCCGCCGGCGGCCAGCCCGCGGCCGAGCAGCTGGCCGCTGCCGACGGCGATGGTCGACTGGACCACATTATAGCCACTACCGAGTGGGTTGGCTGTCGGTTGGAAGAAGGTGTCGAGACGCTGGCGTTGGTAGGGTTTGAGAAATGTGACGGCCAGTGGTAAGAGCAAGAGGCCGACGATGATGAGGCCGATGGGATAGCGTTTGGGCATGCGGCTAACGAGTGCCATCGTCAGCCAGATCACGACGAGGACGATCCCGGTGCCGATGTCGGGCTGGGCCAAGACGAGCAGCAACGGCACCGCCAAGTAGCCGAGCGAGAGCAAGAGGTACTTCGGCGAGTCGAGCTTATCGTAGTGCTCGCTAAAGACCTTGGCGAAGATGATGATCAGCACGAGCTTGGCCAGCTCCGAGGGCTGGAACTGGAAGAAGCCAAGGTTGATCCAGCGAGTGGCACCGAGCGCCGTCTTGCCGAGCACCTCGACCACAGCGAGGAGCGCCAGCATGATCAGATAGATGCGGCCAGTTAACTTGGCCCAGACGTGGTAGTCCAGCCGCGACAAGCCGACCAGCACGCCGATCGCCAATACCAAAAAGATGATCTGGTTACGCACCAAGCTCGTCGGGATGGTGCCGCCGGCTTGGCGCGAGCTGGAGAAGAGGATCAGGATGCCGATGGCGGCCAGTAGTAGCGAGACGCCCAGCAGCAACCAGTCGAAGTTCTTCCAGAATCTCGATCGTAGCATCACCCTCCCCCGTTCACTAAACTTTGGTGACTTTGATAGTGAGGTCGACGTCGCCTAATCGTACCGGCACCGCCGATCCAGTCGACTCGACCACGCGTAGTTCTTTCGCCGACGTCTCTTGGCAGATTAGCTGACGCCACGCCTCGATGGCCGCCTTGAGCGTCGCATCGGCGGTCGCCAGCTCGAGCCTCACCACCTCTCCCATGGCCAGCCCGTCCTCACGGCGCGTGGCCTGCACCGCCCGCACGACGTCGCGGGCCAAGCCCTCGGCCGCCAGCTCCGGCGTGATGGTGGCATCGACGACGGCCGGTTGGCGCTCTGTTACCACAACGTAGTCGACGACCTTCACGTTCAGTTCGTCTTTTATCAGCTCTTGCAGTTCGGTCGATAGGTCGGACGTACCGGTGACGGTCGCCTTCGATAGCGGCTGGCGAACCTTGATACCGGCGGCCGCCCGCGCCGCCAATCCCTCCGTGACGCTATCGCGCACGAGGCTCATCTCGGCCAGAATCTTCGTGTCAACGCGGCCGGCCTCGGGCCAGTCGGACAGGTGCACTGAGCCGAGCTGGCGGGCCGTCAGCTCGCGGTAGATGTGGTCGCTCGAAAACGGTGCCCACGGTGCCAGCAGCTGGCAGAGGCGCACCAGCACGAAGTGCAGCGTGGCGAAGGCGGCGGCTTGATCACCAGGATCGGGATTCCTAGCAAAGCGGCGACGGCTGCGGCGCAGGTACCAGTTGCTCAGATCATCGATCAGGGCGGCGATGGGCCGAGTGGCCCGGGCCAGTTGGTAGGCGTCGGTGGCCGTCGTAACCTCGGCGATGGTCTGGTTCAACCGAGCCAGCATCCAGCGATCGAGGACGTTTTCGCTCGCTGGCGGCTCGATCTTGGGCGGCAGCGTCCAGTCGCTGGCCTTGGCGTAGGTCACAAGGAAACTGAAGACGTTCCAGAGGGTCATGAAGACGTTACGTTCGACGTCGCGCAGTGCCTCCTTGCTAAACCGCACGTCCTCGCCGCCAGTGACGGGACTGTTCATCATGAAGAAGCGCAGAATGTCGGCGCCGTAGGCGTTGAAGACCTCGTCGAGCGGCGGGTAGTTGCGCAGGCGCTTGCTAAGCTTCTGGCCATCGGCCGCCACGACGATGCCGTGACAGATGACGTTCTTGAAGGCTGGCTCATCGCGCAAGGCCGTCGCTAGGACGTGCAGCGTGTAGAACCAGCCACGGGTCTGGTCGAGACCCTA
>CAYMAB010000054.1:0-4472 GCA_964388345.1 uncultured Candidatus Saccharimonadales bacterium | reverse complement strand
TTTTACTTAGTCCGGGCTGAAGTGATACCATGATCGTATTAACAAAGGCATTATCGTGACAGAACAACGGTTACGCTCGTTCGGGGATCTCTTTAAGGGTAGCTGGCAGCTCTACAAACAGAAGTTCGCCGCTCTGGCCGCTCTCCTCGTGGTGGTCTTCTTGCTCAACGTCATCTCGGTGGTGGCGCGCGGCAATAACGGCAGTGTGCACCCGCTCTATCTTTTGGTGCTTCTTGTGGCCCTCGTGCTGGTGCTGTGGATCCAAGCCGCCATCGTCTACGCCATCGATAGCGCTGGGGACCAGCCCGACTTTCCGGCCATCTTCCAGAAGAGCTGGGCGATGGTCGGCTCGCTCTTCCTCGTTGGGCTGCTCGTCCTTCTCGCCGTCCTCGGCGGCTTCATTCTGCTGATCGTACCGGCCTTCATCTTCGCCGTCTGGTTCTCCTTCTCCACCTTCACGCTCTTGCTCGAAGACAAGCACGGCCGTGAGGCGCTTAAGGCCAGCAAGGCCTTGGTGCATGGCCGCTTCGGCGCCGTCCTCGGCCGCTACTGTCTGCTCATCCTCTGTCTACTCGGCTTCTCGATCGTCTTCGGCATCGTCTCGGCGGCGGTGCCTGGCCTGCATAGCGTCCAGCACACTGCCATCGGCAGCAGCCAAGTCGGCCTCACGCTGGCCGGCAGCATCGCCAGCGCCCTCTTCTCGAGCTTCCTCGTCACGCCGCTCAGCGTTGTCTTCAGCTACTTGCTCTACAAAGAGCTCAAGGCCAATCCGGCCCCTGCCGCCCCGGCCAAGTCGTAACCCACGCCCGACTTTTCACCCGAGACTATGTTGATCTAGGTAGGCGTTTATGGTATATTTTGCCAGTTAGATCGCACCCAAGGGTTTCTACCAGCCCGACCTAACCCGTGCGCCCTTAGCTCAGCGGATAGAGCGTCTGGCTTCGGACCAGAAGGTCGGGGGTTCGAATCCCTCAGGGCGTACCAGGGCCATTAGCTCAATTGGTAGAGCAGTTGCCTCTTAAGCAATTGGTTCTGGGTTCGAGTCCCGGATGGCCCACCAAAGAGAGAGTCTCACTTCTGTGAGGCTCTCTCTTTGCAAGGGACCTAAAGATCATTTTGTTATACTTATGGCATGAATAGATCGAGAGTCTTGGTGCTTGGTGGTGGCGAGTCCAACGAGCGTGAAGTCTCGCTGCGATCGGCCGATAGTGTCGCGGCGGCCTTAGAAGAGTCGGAATATCGAGTCGTTCGGGCAGATCCTAGCGACAAAGACTTTAAGCTAGAGCAGCTCGTCGCCACGATCGACGTTGTCTTCCCGATTCTTCATGGAGTCGGTGGCGAGGACGGCTCATTGCAGTCACGACTTGAGGCTCTTGGGATTCCTTTTCTTGGCTCCGGGTCTGAGGCCGCTCGTTTAACTTTCAACAAGGTTTTATGCAAAGAGCGCTTAGCGGAGCATGGCATATTGACCCCAAACTGGGAGATCGTCGATCGTCAAACATTTGCTCGTTCTGACCTAGCTCGCAGTTCGTATGTGCTTAAGCCGATCAGTGGTGGTTCGAGTATCGATGCCCTCGTAGTTCATAACCCGCAGCATCAGCAAGCCATGCAGACCGATTTCGATAAGATCTTTGGGCGATACGGCGACATGTTGCTGGAGGAGCTGATCGAGGGCCAAGAGATAACCGTTGCCATACTGGCCGACCAGCCGCTGCCGACCATTCTGATCGTTCCGCCAGCCGGCGGTGAGTTTGACTACAACAACAAATACAACGGTAAGAGCCAAGAGATCCCTCGGCCTGACTCTATACCAAACAGGCTACAAGAGATCGCACAACGGTTGGCCGTTGATATTCACAAACTAACCGATTGTCGCCACCTTAGCCGTACCGATATGATCATCGCACAGAACGGAGCTATCTATGCCCTTGAGATAAACACGATGCCGGGGCTGACGAAGCAGAGCCTATTCCCCAAAGCCGTCTCGGCGGCCGGTATGACGATGACTGAATTGGTAGATCGTTTGGTCACGATGGTACTCAAGTAGGCCTGAGGCTAACTTCGGCATGATCGTGGTATTCTAGTAAGGAGAAGGAGGAAGATATGCCTGAGTTTGGTGCCGAAGGAACCCAAGATGTGAGTGGTCATGAGCAAGCTGATGAGCAGCATGTGGCCGCCGAGTCACGTGAAGGCTTGGTTGGAAGTAGCTCCGAGCCAGAGCGCTATACAGAGAATGAGGTAGAGATTCACGAACGAGTTGCGGCAGAGGCAAGCACAGCCTCGAAGGTGGTCGGTGAACTTGAGGGTCTAATTCTTGCAAAGAAGAGCGGGCAGCGAGCTGCGGGCGAAGAAGCTGGCAGCGAGCTGGAGGAGGACCATTCGGCCATTGACCGAGTCAAAGGTCTTCTGGCCGCTGAGCTTGCTAGGCGCACCACGCGAGCGCAGCAATTTCGCAGTGCTCGGGAAGCCGAGCAGGCTGAGAAAAGGGAGCGCAGCACCTAGCCCTCGAAAACCGGTTACTCCTCCTTGCATTTCTAGTAGCGTCTCCGTTGGCTAACTTTTGCCGACGGGGGCGCTTGTATTTGACAAGCACCAGTTTGCCCGGTCCATGGAGCTTACCGAGATATACCATTGATTAATCCTACATAACGTAGTATAGTATGCAACTGACTCGAACCAGTGCCGGCATCGGCCGGCCCGAGTAGACATGAGGGAGCACACATGAGTACCTTTCCACTGACCACTGGCGAGCTGGCCGATCGGCTCTGCATCGCCGCACGCGACTGGCTGGTCGGCTCGCCGATCGCCTTCTGTTTCGCCGGGCCCGACCGCACCGTCTGGTCTTCGTTCCGGCAGGACGGCACCGATGCCGTCAGCCCCGCCCTCGCCGCATACAAGGCCTTCACGGCCTTGGACTGGGGCAGGAGCACCGAAGATCTCGGTGAGATGACGGGTAGCACGATCGGCGACGTCCGCGCCGCCGGCGTCCGCTTCATCGCCCGTCCCGGCGGGGTCGTGGTGATCGACGGTGAGGGCGGCACCCTCGGTGCCATCGGTATCTCGGCCGTCAACGGCGAGGGCGAGCACGCCCTCGCCGTTGCGATCATCAGGAGTGTCATGCACGAGCTGGTCGACGACGCCGAATGGTGGGACGGCGAGGCCCGCCGCGAGATCGACCGTCGCTACGCCCTGCCCGGTGGGTGAGAACCACCCACCGCACGCCCCTTTGGGCGCTTGCACCTCCACAACTAGTGGAAGCAAGCGTCCGAGGGGGCGGCTTGCTTTTAGACCCTCTGGCTAACGTCCGCCCAGAAAGCCGCCGTTAAGGCACTGCCACGTTTGGTGCCAGTTGGCGATCTCTTGGATGGGGCTGCCGCCGATGCAGTGGACGCTGTCGTGGCCAAAGACGATCGCCAGAATGGCGAGACCGATAACGATCAAGCTCACCGCTGGCCAGCTATGTTTGTAATCCATAACCATAGACTTTATCGATCGCCCAGTTGAGTGGTTCTCTGCCCGTATCCACTTAATGAAGGCAAAGGCGTTTAGCAGAATGGCGAGGCTGGGCAGAACGATGATCCAAGTGAAGAGGATCCATGTCTGCCAAAAGAGCGAATCGTAGAGCCTCTGGCCGCTCAGGGCGTTGGCGATGATGAAGAGAAAGAAGGGCGCGACGAGGATCGTGCCGATGGCGCTGTAACGTTTGATGTACTTTGGTGTGCCGGTCATGAACACCTCCCGCGTAATGATTATGTCTTGCTTCAGGGCGCTGAATGGCAGCTCCACCCCGGCCCGCATCCAGATCGCCATTCTCCCTGTGGGCGTCGGCTGGGCTTCGAGCATGTCGGCCAGCGTCTGGACCATCTGCGGGCCGTACTCGTCTCGATAGCGCTTTGGGTAGAGTCGCAGGCAGCGCCGGTAGGTCTCGAGGAGTCTCACGCCACCTGCCCTAGATTGGTCTCTAAGACCTGTCGCTGACGAGCTAGCGCTAGGCTACGTTGGTAGTGTTCGAGCTCGGTGCCGAGCTGGCCGCGACCCTTCGGCGTCAACCGGTAGTAGCGCCGGCGGCTGGCTCCGCCCTCGTCGCACTCTTCGATCAGGGTCTCTTCGCGCAGTTGCTTGATGCTGCCGTAGAGGGAGCCAGGGCTCAGCTTTATCTTGCCACCGGAATCTTCTGCAACCTGCTGCATGATCTCGTAGCCATGGCGCGGTCTCAGGCTGAGGGCTAGCAGGATACTGAAGGCCACCTGCGGGAGTTGGTTTGATTGCTTCATGGCAAGAGTATATATCGCTTTACGTTATAATGTCAAACGATATAGTACTGGCGACTCAACTGGGCGAATGTCCTTCGCCCTCGGACATGCCGTGCAGTCGCCGCACCGAGTCGCCACGCTGGGGGACGAAGGCGTATTGGCCGTGCTCGGGCGAGCGCGGATCGGTCTCCCGGGTGAGCAGCTCGCGACGGACGAGCG
>CAYMAB010000053.1:0-4853 GCA_964388345.1 uncultured Candidatus Saccharimonadales bacterium | reverse complement strand
CGGCTAGAGCTTTGGGGCGAACTCGATCGGCCAAGGGGCCGGCGGCTTCTGGAAAGAGGCTCATGGCCTCCATTATACCCCCTTAGCTCAGATCAGCTGGCCTTGGTGGGCTGGTAGAGCAAGCTGGCCAGAGCCCCACCGGCCAGCGGCCCGGCGAGGTAGAGCCAGAGCTGGCTCAAGTGCTGGTGCAAGTGCATGAGGTCGAAGAGCAGCGGGCCGGCCCCGACGGCTGGGTTGAAGGCCCCACCAGAGATAGCGCCACCGGCGAAGGCGGCCGCCATCAGTACGAAGCCGATGGCGAGGCCATAGTATTGGTTCTTGGTGGTGGCTGGGTCGACGGCGGTGCGCAGCACGGTACTGGCTAGGGCGAAGGTGAAGAGTAGTTCCACAAGGAAGGCGGCCAGCCACGAGACGCCGCGGCCGGGAGCGGCCGCGAAGTGGGTGCCGTTGATGGCATAGTAGGTGGCGGCCGCCGCTACGCCGCCGGCAAGCTGCACCAGCATGTAGCGCAGCGCCTCGGCTCCCTTGATCTTGCCGCGTAGCCAGACGGCCAGCGTCACGGCTGGGTTATAATGCGCGCCAGAGATGGAGCCGCCCATGTAGACCATGGCGACCAGAATGGCACCGATGGCCAGCGGATTGCCGGTCAGAGCCACCACGAGGACGAGAAAGAACGTGCCGATGAACTCGATGCTATAGCGTTGCACTCTGGGAACCCTCCTATGCTTTCTTACAGCATATACCCAGATTCCGGCGCCAGCAAGGCTTTAGGCCTTGGCGTCCTTGCTCTCGGCGCTCTTGGCCGGAGCGTCGGAGTTGGCGGCCTCGACCGCCTCGATCAGCTTCGACTCGTTGTCACCGCTGCGGCCACCGCCACCGCTCCCACCACTCGTAGTGGTGCCATGGTTGCGACGCTTATACTCCAGCTGACGCTTGAGCGTCGAGATGTAGCCGAGCCGCTCGCGGGCAGCACCCTTTAAGAGCTGGGAGAACTGGCGCTGGTTTGGCACCAAGAGCATCTCCAGCCGATTCTGTTGGTAGAGGTAGTTGACGAGGCCGTGAAAGTCGCCGTCGCCGGTCACGATGACAGCCTTGTTGTAGAGCGCCTGGTCGATCATCACCTGCAGCACCATCTCGGCGTCGATGTTGCCCTTCACGCTGCCGTCCTTGCCGATCACGACCGGCTTAAAGACCAGCACGAAGCCGGCCTTCTGCAAGAAAGCGTAGAGCTCTTGGTTCTCTGGAATGTAGCCGATGAAGAGATAGGCCACCTCGACCCCGAAGTTATCGTGCAAGTAGGCCTTGAACTTGGCCCAGTCGACGTTCCAACCGAGGTTCTGGATGGTCTGGTTTAGGTTTTGACTATCGATATAAGCGTAGTTTGATTTATTACTCATAAGGTCTCGATTATATCATATGTCATAATAAGAGTCAAGGATTTTGTGATTTGGTGATTCCGGCAAGAAAGTCGTACGAAAAGCTTGACTGCTTTAGAACTATTACTATAATTGATGTAATCCAGATCGTCCGGAGAGGAGCCGTCACACACAACAACGTGGACATGCGAAAACACTGAGACGGGACGAACTGGCAGCACCAAACGGCCGCACGGCGGCCGTGAACAAACCGAGATACACGACGAAGGGATCTGACATGCGCACCGACACCCGAGCCGGTCCTCCGGCTCCCGTCATGCACACGCCACTCGCGACTTCGACTGCGCCGACCGCCAAGAAGGCCCACGGCGCCCACGACCCGGAGACGACCCCTCAGGCCACGACGGGCTGAGCGGCGCCGCCGCCATCGCAGGGTGGGGCCGATCCACACTTGTGGGGTCGGCCCCACCGGCGCGTAGTTCGCCATAGAGAGCTGCGAGCACGCTCCCCCGTGCGCGCGCGACCGCTCGGCGGACCGGTGTCAGTGCCAGCCCTACTGACGCCCGGCATCGGTCCGGCCGAGCATCCTTGATCTTCGTGGGAAACGGGGAAGCCCCGGCGAGTCGGCCTCGATTGCGGAGTGGCGTTGCACGAACGCCCATCCCCCGCTTCGAGGCGGCTCGCCGGGGTGCGGGCCCTCAAGATCGCCGACCGGCGAGTCCGTGTCCGGATCGGCAAGCGTCCCCTCAGGCCTAGCCGGTCCGGCTCGGATTCACCCATACGACCTCCTACTTCTGTAGGGGGTTTTCGCGTTAATAATGGAGCACTTGACGATCGCCAGCCCGAAGCGTAGATTCTAAGCCAACCGAGTCTATGGAAGGAGGACCATGTGGTTCGGAGGTACCTCAAGAAAGAGTCAAGAGCTGATCGAGCTGGTGGGTGCGCTGTTCGGTGACAACCAGAAATCGGCCGTTGCTGACGATCGCAGCCAGAGCATCATGTTGACGGCCTACGGACAGCGGATGACGCTGCGGCGCGTTCGCGCCGACCACTACGAACTCGACGGTGCCTATCGTGGCCGCGACCGCTGCACCATCATGGGCGACGGCGAGCCCAGCGTATCGGTGATACGACATGGTGGCGAAGTGGCGAGGCTGGAACGTTTAAAGCGAGGCCAGATCAAGTCGCTCATCCGAATGCTGCGAGCGGCACACGTGGAGTCGAGCCGGCAGGAGCAATTGTGATCTGGCAGCGCTGGTCGACATCGACCCGCGGCCGCGTCGCCAGAGTTTGCTACCGGCGCTGGCGCGAGGCCAATCGACTCCATCCCGGCACCAACGGCTTCGTGCTGCTGATCGACGGCCGCGAGGTCACGATCGAGCTCTGCCGCTGGGGCTTCCGCATCTTTGGCCTGCCGCTAGCGGGGCACTACCTCGAGGCGCCGTACTGGTACAAGCACGTCGTCCACGAACTGCCAGTCGACCGGCTCGGTCGGCTCCAACCCCGCCCCAAGCGGACGGTGGCCAGCCAGATCGAATCTGGCCAGCTCGTGCGCGTCACCATTGGGCCCGTACACGAAGGCGGCCAGCGCTTTCGCAGTTACATCCCGCAGCCAAAGCGGCCACAGCCGCACCACCACGCCCACTGATGGTCACGGATAATCCCGTGGCCGTCGGTGGGCCGAACTGTTATGAACGGTAGTCGGCGGGGTCTTTACCGACGAGACCGAGCAAGCGATCCTTGATCGGCGCACTGGCCGGTACTTTAACCTCGGGGCCGAAGACACCCATCTGGCGCCATGCCTCGGCCTCGGGCGCGAACTCGTCGTACATGCCTTGGATCAAGTCGCCATCCAGATCGGTCGAACGGCCGAGGAGCCGGGCGAAGTCGAAGGCCCGCAGGCCGCGAAAGCTGGTGATGTGCTTCAAGTACTCGCGGGCCGGGAAGTCGCCGTAGCTCAGGTGCACCACCCGCTCGGGGTCGTCGAAGGCTCGCACGGCTGCCACGGCTGCCGCCACGATCGCCTTCCAACTGGCCATCGGGTCGCTGCCGAGTAGGTCGCCGTCGTAGCGCGTCCCGACCTCTTCCTTGGTCTTACCGGCCAAGACGTCCGGCACCCAAGCGTCGTCGTAGGCGTGGTAGTTCACGATGTCGCGCAGCGTCAGGGTGGCTCGGTCTTGATTGCCGCCAATCTTGAACCACTCCGGCAACTTCATTCCCCACTGGTCACCATTGATCTGCTCGACGAGGCCAGACAGCGCCTCATCGGCCATGATGAAGATCTCTTGTTCGCTGTGCTTCATGATCGTAACCTCGTTTAATAACTGACCCTATCTTAACCGACCATCCCCATGGCGTCGAATCGCTTTTATTGACATTAGGACATTCTTATGCTATTATTGAGCAAAGTTTCGCTCCCAGCGGACCCCTATGGCAGGGCTTTCCCCAAGATGGAAGGATATTCGCACCATGATCGCAGAGATCGACCATCCGCAACAGGCAGAGCTGGCACTGCGAGTCGGCAACGCGCTCATCGAGGAGATCTTCCCCGATCGCTCCGACACCGACCGCAACGAGACAAGCGCCCGCCTCAGCACCATCATGGCAGGACCAGACCGCTGGCACTTGGAATTGGTCTACAAATCCGGCGCCAACAACTTGGACGTCGTGATAGACCTTCAGACCGACAGCACGCCGATCGGCGGCCGAGTCGGTATCTGGGGCGTGATCGATGACCTCCCGGTGGAACACGGCGGCACGGTGGCGATTCGCCCCAACGGTCCCGTCGAGTTCGTCCTGAAGGACAAACTCCTCCAGCCGGTTCGGTGAGCCCAGCGCTCGCCCCATCCCCCGACCCGCGCCCGAACTACGGAAGAGATCCGCGGTTCGCTGCGGGTCCTTCCTTTATTGACTAAGTTTGATCCGCGTTTTATAATAAGGCGATTCCGTTCCCTCTAGTGGAGGTGAGCCATGCGAACGGTGATCTTAATCTCGGGCCCCTCCGGGGCCGGCAAGGACACACTGGTAGCGATTGCGCTCAAGGCGCTGCCGGATCTGCAACTCGGACGGTCAGTGACCACCCGACCGCCCCGCGAGGGTGACACCAAGTACGACTACGCCACCTTGGAGGAGTTCGAGGCCGCCTTCGCCCGCGGCGAGCTGCTCGAGCGCGAGCCGCTGTTTGGCCACTGGTCCGGTAAGCGCGTGCCGCCGGCCGAAGGCCTCTCGATCCTCGAGCTCGACGTCAAGGGTGCCGAGAGTGCCAAGGAGAAGATCCCCGAGGCCTACAAGGTCTTGGTGCTGCCGCCGGAGCCGCGCCGCGACACCCTGCGCCAGCGGATGATCGAGCGAGGTGACGATCCGGAACAGGTTGAAGGGCGGCTGGAGCGAGTCGAGTTCGAGATGGACTTCGGGATGGCCCACCGGCCCGATCTCGTCATCGTCAACTCATACATTCCAGCGGCCGCCCAAGAGCTG
>CAYMAB010000052.1:0-4855 GCA_964388345.1 uncultured Candidatus Saccharimonadales bacterium | reverse complement strand
GTGCGGCCGAAGACAGTAGCCACTGGCGGGCCGCCACGCAGAAGCTGCGGGCGACCTGCCGCGAGTCCAAGTTCCGCTTCTGTCATCCCGTGAGGGCCACAAAGACGTGGTGGAGGCACAAGGCTCCGCCGCGCCGAAGCTTGCTCCACGTCCTCTACGAGGCCGACCGCACGGCGGTCGAGGGTTAGTGCTCGCGAGGGGGCTAGAGGGTACAGAGCGTGGCAGGCGATAGTGGACCTGCCAGCTCTCGGCGGCTCGAGATGCCATCGAGCCGCCTTTTCGTTCCAATGATCTTATAAACTATTGACATACTTTATAATCTGTGTTACAGTGTATGTCTTCATGAGAAACGGCCCTGATTCAATCAGGTACGCCTCTCGAAGAGATCCTGAACAGCTAGTCCCGTTGCCCGTCCCCCTATCCTCTCGAGGAAGGACTCCGCCATGCGTAAGTACCTGTTGGCCACCTTGGCCCTCTTGATGGTCGTCTTCGGCAGTGTGATCCTCTCGGCTCTGCCCGCGTTCGCGCACACCGGAAACTTCGAGGCCGACTGCCAGAACCTCTACTTCAACGGCATCCGCTTCCCCGCGGGCGTCACGACGCAAGTTCACCTGTCGGGCACCGTCGGCGGTCACACGATCGACGCCACCGAGCCCCTTGTGGGCCCGGCGCAGCAGATCAAGACCGACATCAGCCAGTGGACGACCGGTCAGAAGGTCGTCACCGGTACCACGGCATCGTGGGTCTGGGGACACAAGCAGCAGACCAAGACCATTGGTCCTGTCGATGTCCCGCTGCCCGCGTCCTGCTCGACCCCGATGCAGAACCTGTCCGGTACCACCACGGCGACGTCGCGGTGCGTCATCGGCTCGGGCTGGGATCTCGGACTCACCGTCACCAACACCGGCGACGTGGGCTTCAAGATCCTCGCCACGACGGTGCCGAACCACCTCGGCCTCGGTGCCACCGTGACGCCGAAGCAGCCACTGCAGCTGCAGACCTTCGCGCCGGCGTCCTACGCCCAGCGGAGCTACCAGCTGCAGGTGCAGATCACCGGTGGTGGCCACCTCACCAAGACGCTTACGGGTGTCTACACCGGACAGGTGCCGACGGGCAAGTGTCAACCGACCACCCCGACGCAGCCGGCCAACGTGCCGACGGCGCCGACGCCCCAGGCCACGTCACCGTCGACCAGCCAGTCCGGCGGCAGTTCGCTGCCCTTCACCGGCGGCGACGTCGTTGGCCTCACGCTGATCGGCATCGGCGCCACCGCCGGCGGCACCGCACTGGTGCGCAAGGGCCGTCGACCGGCGGTCTAGTACCAATCGGTGAGCCTCGGCTCGCCACAGGCTCGGGGGTCCCGGATATTCGATCCGGGGCCCTCGGCCTCACCCTTTATTACCCATCGTTCGCCCTTATAGATCGCCCGCTACCTTCGCTTCCGGCCGCCGCCGCGGTACAATTACAGGCGGTGAAGTATCTAACCAAGTCAAACCTCGGCAACCTCATCGGCTTGGCCGTCGCGGCCTATCTGGTGATCTCGCTCTTCGGCGTGATCAAGCGCAACCACGACCTGCAAGTCCAGATCGGTGGCCTCAACTCGCAGATCACCCAGCTACAGACGCAGAAGGATGATCTGAGCTACGAGATTCGCTACTACCAGAGCGATTCCTTTAAAGAGAAGGAGGCGCGCTCCAAACTGGGGCTGGAGCAGCCCGGCGAGAGCCTGATCATTCTGCCGCCGCACGCCTCGGCCGGCAACGCCGCACCCCCGGCACCGAAGGCCAAGCCCAAATCGAACTTCAGTCAGTGGCTCGACTTCCTCTTTGGTAGTTAAGCCCTTGACCAACGGGAGTAGGGCTGCTATACTTGAGCCTATCGTCGCGGGGTGGAGCAGTCTGGCAGCTCGCAGGGCTCATAACCCTGAGGTCGTTGGTTCAAATCCAACCCCCGCTACCAAGGAATCATCATAAACTAGGCCCCTCGGGGCCTTTTCGTTTGTCCATAGTCGTCGCAATGTCTCTCCTGCGATCGCCGACCCTCCTAATGATTCCATAATCAAAAAGCTTACGGTACAATAGCGATAGCTATCATGTCAAAGACCGCCCTAGTGCCGAAGTCGCAGTTTCGCTTGGTCATTCTTGGCGCTATTGTCGCTGCCCTTATCATCACCGGCATCTTCTTTGTGCGGCACTTCCACGCCGCCCAAAATCCCGGTGACGTCAATGGCGACGGCGTCGTCAACTCGCTCGATCTCTCGATCATCGCCTCCAACTTGGGTAAGACTAGTCAGACCTTCGCCGAAGGCGACTTGAACGGCGACGGCATCGTCGATACCTTCGATCTCTCGATTCTGGCCTCGGCTTGGCAGACCGGCACCGCACCAACGAACGGCACCGCCCCAGCCACCCCGGCTGCCACCGGTGCCGACATCTGCCCCGGTGGTACGCAGTCCGGCCAGCTTATCGCGCCGGCCAAGTACCAATCTCAACCGACGCTGGCGCAGGTGCAGACCGACTTCCCGGCCGTCACTAATCTTGTGATCGTCTCGGGAGACATCAGCCAGTTTGACCTCGCCACCAACACCGCCTTCTGGTTCACGCCCGGCGTCCATGCCATCCATCACCAGATCTTTGCGGCCCAGAACGACGTCTTTATCGGTGGCACTTCGAACGGCAATCCGGCCATCATCGATGGTGGCAACGCCAGCACCTTCTCGTTTGTCAACTCGAACAGCCATCCCTTCGATCACGTCACGATTGAATACCTAACGATCCGAAACTACACCGGTCTCGTCGATAGCGGCGTCATCAACCAACAGTCCGGTCCGTATTGGACGATCACCCACGACACCGTCGGCCCCAACTACGACGGTGCCGCCATTGAAGCCGGCGCCCACGAGACGGTCAGCTACAACTGCATCACCCAGAACGGTCAGTACGGCATCAACGGCTACGACTCCCAAGGTGGCACGCCGATGGACACCCTCACGATCAATCACAATGAGTTCGACACCAACGATGTTCGAACCATACCGGCCTCGGCGCCGCTCGGCGCCGGCTGCACGCACTGCGGCTACGACAACTACCCGACGCCAACGACGCGCAACCAGTGTAACAACACGGACCACCCGGGCTGCCCGGACGTCTACGATAACGGTGCCTCCGGCGGCATGAAGCTCTGGGACGATGCCAACGTGACGGTGGCGAACAACTACATTCATGGCAACCACAACGTCGGCATCTGGGCCGATGGCAACAACGTCGGCGTCGATATCGAGAACAACTACATCTCGGACAACTGGGCCGAGGGCATCTTCTACGAGATCAGCTATAACCCAACCATCAAGAACAATACCTTGGCGCGCAACGCCATCGTCGAAGGGCCGCGGCTCTCTGGCTCGGCTTGCTGTGGCAGCTTCCCGGTCGGCGCCATCTATCTGAGTGAGTCGGGTTGGGATGCGCGCGTCGACCACTACTGCCCGACGACCTGCGGCTCGGCCAATTACGGCGAGATCTCCGGCAACGATGTGGTCGACAACTGGTCTGGTTTGATCGCTTGGGAGAACGCCGACCGGTATTGCAGCAACTTTCAATGTGGCTTCTCGTCCACCAAACAGATGTATAGCTCGGGTGCTACACCGGATCAGTGTACCAAGACGGTCGCACAGGGCGGCATCGAACCGTCGTGGGACTGTCGTTGGAACGTTCAGAACCTCGATATCGCTCATAACACCTTCCAGTTCGACCGTACCAACGTCAACAATGCCATGACGAATCTCGCCACCCACGGTGATGCGCTGGACTCGAGCTACCCGGTCTATACCAACGTCTTATGTACGGCGACGCACTACTGTGCCGAGATGGCCACCGTCAGCCAAGCCAGCAGCACCAGTTGGTGGCCGGCCGACACCATCGCCTGCGCCGTTACCTTCGGCAGTCGCCACCTAACCGGCGGCACCGATAACGCTCTGACGCCATCGTTAAAGTTCCACGACAACACCTACATTGGATCGTGGCTCTTCGATTCCGTCGAACTCAACCAGAGCGGCGGTGGCGCCACCATTCCATTTGCCCAGTGGACCACCGCCGTCGGCTCGGCCGCGACGTGCGGTGGCAACGAGAACCATCTGGCCCAAGACGCTGGCAGCACTTCCCAGTAAAGCGAGGCCACGGTCATGGATTTGGCTTCTCTTTATTGGGCCGGCGTTGCATAATAGAGGCGCTTCTCGATTTGTCGTCAGAAGGGAATCAAATCTTGAGTAGTACCGATCGAGATTCCGAGGTCAAAGTGACTGAGATCGTCTGGCCAGCGGCAGCGCAGGCGGTCGTCACCGTCATCTGCATACGGACAGCGTGGAACGATGCCGAGGTTCTCGCCGCCGTGATCGATGGGCAGAACCTCGGGTTGCTCGAGGACTTGCATGAGCTCTGCCGAGTGGTCTTCGAAACCGCCGGCAATGCCAAGATCACCGGTGCGGCACTGCATCACCAGAACGATCGACCGCTCGAACTGCTGCGTCTTGGCCAGCTCGACGAGGCGATTGGGGTGGCACGGAGCTACCCACCAGTCTTTCTCGACTCATCGGTCCAGACCGGTGAGCGCCCGGCCACGCCGGTGGCCGAATAAGGTCGGGCCTCGATTCACATTGATCTGTTTCCGACCAAACATCTTAACGGATCGATGAGAGCCCGAAGCGATCCCCGGGGCGAAAGCCCCGGGGATCATCGCTGTTATGAACCTACCACTGTGAGCTGATTAAGAATTGGACGCAAGTTATTGGTGGCAGTGGCTGGATTTGAACCAGCGACCAAAGGCTTATGAGTCCTCTGCTCTACCACTGAGCTACACTGCC
>CAYMAB010000051.1:0-4997 GCA_964388345.1 uncultured Candidatus Saccharimonadales bacterium | reverse complement strand
ATGCGGGATTTGACAGTCTGGCTAATGACGTTCGGGTCGCCGCCCGCCAGCGGTATCGACCATAGCAGAGAGATCCTTGACATCCTGATCGAAACGACTGATACTATCAAAATGACTTCCTTGGGCATAAGAAAGCGACTCGGTCTCCAAATAATAGTACTGGCATTGGCTCTCGCCGGTGTGGCCGGTAGAACCACCGCTGCCACGGCAGTCGCCAAGCCGAAACTGTGGGTCTACGGCGACTCGATCAATTGGGAGTCTTATAAAGATATGAAGGGTGGCCTGGCGAAGACCTTCGCCGCGCACAACTACACTTTTCCCGGTGTGGCTCCGTGTAACATGATCACCTTCTTGCAAGAGGACTTAGCCAGCGTCCCCAAGGGTAAACTGGCTGATTATCCCCAGGACTTAATCTTAGAGACCGCTGGGGACTCGAGCTCGTCTTGCATGGTCGATCCAAACACCGGCCAATACTATACGGTCGGATCGCCGGCGTTCTACCAGAAATATGCCGCTGACATTACGACCTTCGCCAACCTCGCCGCTCAGATCAATGCCAAGCTCCTGTTCTTGGCCCCGCCACCGATACAAGGCGCCGACCCAACCGTTCAAGCCACCATCGAGGCCGACGAGGCGGCCACCGGCAACCCCGTGGCCTATGGCCCCCAACAGGCCGTGGCGCCCGGAAGCAACTTCACCAGCACGCTTCCTTGCCTACCGACCGAGAAGAAGGTTCAGGGCTGCGTGGCCGGTCAGATCATCGTACGCTCACCCGATGGCACTCATTTCTGCCCCACCGAGATGGTCTTCCCCAATCCCTGCCCGGTCTACTCGTCGGGCGAGAAGCGCTGGGGCGCTGCCACCGTGCTGGCCGCCGATCAGGCATTCTAGCGATCGCTCGGTACCGCTCTTCCGCCGAAGCCCCTTTCTTGGTACAATAACTCGGTTCGTGGCGGGTGTAGCTCAGTTGGTTAGAGCGACTGGTTGTGGTCCAGTAGGTCGTGGGTTCGAGCCCCATCACTCGCCCCAAGAAGTTAATAAGGCAGATTTATGAACGAAGCTTCCATACGCGAAGAATCGGCTGCGGCCAAGATCGATAATCAAATCAAAGCGCTGGGCGACTGGCGCGGACGGGCGCTGGCCAAGGTGCGCCGGCTGATTCACGAGGCCGATCCCGAGGTCGTCGAAGAGTGGAAGTGGGCGTCGGCGACCAAGCCCGGGGTGCCGGTCTGGAGTCATAACGGGATCATTTGCACCGGCGAGAGCTACAAAGACCACCTGAAGCTGACCTTTATGAAGGGCGGGTTGTTGGACGATCCGGCGGGCCTCTTTCCAAACTATACGGGCGACGGTCGGCGTCCCCTCAACATCTACGAAGCCGACCAGATCAACGAGGCCGCCTTCAAAGAGCTCATCGGCGAAGCCGTCGCGCTAAATACGCTGAAGAAACCGAATTGAAGCTTCTATAGCATTGTAACGCCATCGCGATCCAGCCCCGAGCGTTCATCCGAAGACCCGAAGGGGTCTTCTTTATCTTCCCGATACAGTTGAGTTATAGCTTTGCAGGGTTATAATCAAGGTATAAGTCGTCAATGGGTTTTTTAGCAGAGGAAAAGACAGTGGAAAAGAGACTCTTATCAGAGATCAAGCGCAGCCGAGTCCTTCTCGAGAGTGCGCTGCTCGACTCCGGGGTGGCGGTATCGCAGCAAGATCTAAAGTTACGCTATACTCATTTCTGGAATGCTCATCGTGGCATGGCCGGCGAAGAGCTCATCGGTAAGACCGATGCCGATTGGCTACCCACCGGCGAAGCTGCCAAGTTAACCGCTATCAAAAAGCGAGCACTGGAGGGTAAGAAGGGTGTCCGAGAGATGTTCAAGAGCACGCTCAATGGTGGGCATGAAGGCGATGTCTACTTCAACGATATACGCGTCGAGCCGATCTTTGAAGACGGTCAAGTCGTCGGTATATACACCGTTGCCATAGACATCACAGAGTTTCACAAGGCCCTAGCAAAGCTCGAGGAGTTGAACGGTCGGCTGCTCAAGCATATGGAGACCCAATTGGATTCGTAGACCCTACAGCGGCCGCAGCTCGTTGATTTAGCACCGGCCCGAGTGGTTCTGCTAAGATAAACTTATGACATCTCGTACCCTCATCGAACTGATTCCGTTGGCCATCGTGGTGGTGGGGCTGGGGTTCTTCTACTTGGTCGATCGTGGTTACCGAATGCGTGGCGGGCGGATCATCGTGCGCTGCAGCGCGGCTCACCTCTACACCACCATCTGGATCCCGTTCGTCTCGTTTAAGGCCATTCGGTTGGGGCCGCGGCGGTTCCAGTTCTGCCCGGTCGGCCGCCACTGGGCGCTGGTCGAGCCGGTTAACGAGGCCGAGCTGACCGAAGACGAGCGGCTGATGGCCTCGCAGTACCAAGACTCACAGATTCCCTAGGCTGTGAGTGCCCACCGACTTGCATAGACAAATCTCTTAGGCTGTGTTATACTTGTTTCAACATATAAACCGGATGAATACCGAGCTGCTCAATCTCGCCGTTCATCAGCTAGATTTAGTAGAAAGGTATTCATGAAGAAGAGTTCATTTCGGGCGCCGACAAACCAACGCGGCAAGGTCTTCCCCAGTTCGCGCTACGGCAACAGCCGACCCAAGCGCACCGGCCAGTACATCAACCCAGACCGTTTCATCAACAAGGCTGTAGCGGCCGCCGAGGAGGTCGTCTTCGTGCCGGAGCACCGCTTTAGCGACTTCGGCTTCATGCCGGCGCTCGAGCGTACCATCGCCGAGCGTGGTTACACTACGGCGACGCCGATCCAAGACGGCGCCATCAAGCCGGCGCTGGCCGGCCGCGACGTCATTGGCCTCGCCAACACCGGCACCGGTAAGACGGCTGCCTTCGTGCTGCCGATCATTCAGCTGCTCAAGACCAACCTGACCGGCAAGACGGCTCTGATCGTGGCGCCGACGCGCGAGCTGGCCGTCCAGATCAACGAAGAGTTCAAGGCCTTTGCGCGCGGCCAGCAGCTCTACTCGACGCTCTGTGTCGGCGGCGCCAACATTCGTGCCCAGATCACTCAGCTGTCGCGCCGACCGCAGGTCGTCATCGGCACCCCCGGCCGCTTGAAGGACCTCCATGGCCAAGGCGCGCTGCGCCTAGATGGCGTCGGCATCGTGGTACTCGACGAGGCCGACCGCATGCTCGACATGGGCTTCATCAACGACATTCGCTTCCTCTTGGCCCAACTGCCGACCCCGCGCCAGTCGCTCTGCTTCAGTGCTACGATTCCGGCCGACATTCGCCACTTTCTCGACGACATGCTGCACGATCCCGTCACCATCTCGGTCCAAGTCGGCGAGACCAGCGATCACGTCGAACAGAACATCGTCCGCGCCAACTCGAAGGAGGACAAGGTCCGGATCCTAGAGGATCTGCTGCGCCAGCCCGACTTCGACAGGGTGCTGATCTTCGGCCAGACCAAGTGGAGCGTCCAGCGCCTCGCTGACAACCTCGCCAAGGCTGGCTTCAAGACCGAGGCCATCCACGGCAACAAGTCGCAGCCGCAGCGCCAACGCGCCCTCCAAGCCTTCAAGGACGGCCGCGTCGCCATCCTCGTCGCCACCGACGTGGCGGCTCGTGGGCTCGACATCCCCCAAGTCAGTCACGTCATCAACTTCGACCAACCGACCACCTACGAGGACTACATCCACCGTATCGGCCGCACCGGCCGGGCCGGCCACCGTGGCCAAGCCCTCACCTTCGTCTCCGGCACGCCGATTCATCGCTAAACCAATCGCAGACTTGTACAAATCGTTCGATCGCTCATAATAAGGCTATCTGTAGGAGTTCCCCACAAAGGAGTGGCCCATGAGGGCGCACGACGACATGATGCCCCAAGTGCGTGAGCTCGAAGCGGCCGCGCTGGAAGCTCATCGACGTTACGCAAGAACCCACTCGCGATTGCGAGAGTTTGTTCGACAGGAGAACGGGCGTCGTCTGCACAAACTGGCGGTGGAGCTGGAGGAGTCCGGCTTGGGTTGGTGTCGTGGCTGCAGCCGCGTCAAGCGGCGTGACGATCTCGATCTTTACCTCTGGTGTACCGACAAGGGCCTTAAGGGCAGCGACGGTTACGTCTCGGCACTCTGTACCCATTGCAGTCGCCCAGAAGGCAATTGGAGGTTCCCAAGGCTGAAGTCGGTTCGAGTGGTCGGGGTGTTCCTCGAGTATCAGCGGGGTCGTCAGTGGCTACCGGTGCCGCGAGGCGAATGGAACCACCCTGAGCGCTGGGCACCGACTCGTGTCAGTGCCCACCTAGCCACTCGCTTCGATGTGTTGCCGAGTCTGCGGCTGGATCATCGGTCGAAACCAGCGCCGGCCCCGCCGCAGGTTGAGGTGCTCTAGGTCGCGGCTCCTGCAGAGCGTCCCGCCGACCATTCCGGTCGGTGGGACGAGCTCTTTATAGATACCCATCGAGTTATTACTTAACGATCTCTTCTTGCTTGATCGATTCTTGATCGAACTCTTCGAGCCACTTGACCGTCTCTTTGATGCGGTCCGATTGCAGTAGTGCCTCGCGCTTCAACTGCTCGGCGCGGCGGCTGCGCCACGACAGCCCGATGAAGGCGATACCCTCGATGATGAAGGCGACCGTCTCGACCGAATCAGAGACGTTCTGCTTGGGTAGCATCATGGTGAAGTGCAGGGCGAGGCCGCAGAGCAAGAGGGCTAAGATGGCCGAGGCGTAGTCGCCGAAGAGCGCGAAGTAGAGCACGATGCCGAAGTAGAGCGGCCGTCGGCCAATGTAGGAACCGATATGAGCCTCCAGCGCGGCCGCCAGTACGATCGTGACGACGACGAGACAGTACTCCTCTAGGTGCCAACCTCGGTTTGCTTTCTGCATCGCGCTACCTCTCCACCAGCTCAGGCCGAGCGCCGATGTTGAGCAGTTGATCATGAAAGTTTCGTAGTCTGAGCATCCAGCCAT
>CAYMAB010000050.1:0-5000 GCA_964388345.1 uncultured Candidatus Saccharimonadales bacterium | reverse complement strand
TAGGAGCACTTCATGCTTTTCGGTTTGGAATGGTACTGGGTGGCAGCGATCGTCGTCAGCGTCGTGTACTTCACCATCGGAGTTGTCATCGGTGCCCGAATGGGCAAGGTCAGTGACGACGAAACATGGGACATGACCGCGCTGTGGTGCATCGAGACGGGGTTTGCTTGGCTGCCGATGTGGCTCTGCATGCTCTACTACGAGCGCCTCTATTGCACGAACGACGACCCCCGCCGCTCCACCTAATCCCTATCCCCACAAATCATCCAACGCCTCAAGCCCCGCGAAACTCTACGGTCACGTAGAGTCCCTCCGGGGCCAGTTCTTTTGCTATCGCGCTCGCTTCTTGGCGATCACGAAGACGCTCTTGCCCGTCACCTTCATCTTGGTGCGGCGCTTCTTGTCGCGGTAGTCGGCCCGACGAATGGCTTTCTCAAGCTGTTTACGACTCATGTGATGGACTCCTTGACGGCCTTGGCCTTGGTCTGGCCGATGGCCTCGGCCACCTCCTCGACACTGGCGGCTTGGAGTCCGCGCAGGCTGCCGAAGCGTTTGATCAGCTTCTTGCGGGTGGCCGGCACGATACCGGGAATGTCGTCGAGCTGGGAGGCCGTCTGGCGCTTGCCGCGCAAGAGGGTGTGGTAGGTGACGGCGAAGCGGTGAGCCTCGTCGCGGACACGCTGGAGCAGTTGGAGAACGTGGGACGACTTCGGTAGCAGGATCACCTCGAAGTCGCTGTTGGCCACAATCCACGCCTCGTCCTCGTAGTGGCCGGCCTGAATCGGGCGGCTAGACGGGCGGCGCCGAATCACCTCCTCTTCACGTTTGGCCAGCCCGATGGCCGGGATGGCGATGCCGAGCTCGTCGAGCACGGCCAGTGCACTGGCCAGCTGGCCCTTGCCGCCGTCGATCAGAATCAGATCTGGCTTCGGCCACTCGGCCAGCGGCTGGCCGCCGGGCGCGAAGCGCCGCCGCATCACCTCGCGCATGTGGGCAAAGTCGTCGTTGCCGGCGAGGCGCATCTTGAACCGCCGGTATTCGTCGCGATTCGGCACGCCGTCGGAGAAGACGGTCATGCTGGCGACGTTGTCGCTGCCTTGCATGTGTGAGATGTCGTAAGCCTCGATGCGGCGCGGCGCCGCCGGTAGCTCCAGCCGCTCAGCAAGCCCGACCAAGGCTTGGTCCCGCGACAGGTCGAAGGCCTCCTTCTCACCGAAGATCATCTGTTGGGAGAGCGCCGCTAGGTCGCGCAGCTGGTCGCGCACATGGGCGGCCGTCTCGTAGTCGCGGCGCTTGACGGCCGTAGCCATCTCGCGCTCGAGCTGGCGCATCAGTTTATCCTTCTGCCCGCTCAGATACATGATGAGGTTCTTGATGTTTCGCCGCTTATAGGTCGCCGAGTCGATGGCGCCCTCTTCGGGGTTGGGGCAGAGGCCGAGATGGGCTTGGAGACAGGCCCGCGGCGGCAGCGTCTCGTGCGTCACGTAGGGAAAGACCTTTCGTAACATCTTCATGGCTCGGCGGACGGCGTCGCTGGAGGTGAAGGGGCCGAAGTAGGTCGAGCTGTCGTCGAGCGGCCGGCGGACGTAGCTCACCACCGGGAAGCGCTCGGCCGTCGTGATCTTGACGTAGATCCAGTGCTTGTCGTCCTTGAGTTCGATGTTGTACTTCGGTTTGTAGCGCTTGATGAACTCGGACTCCAGAAAGAGCGCCTCGACCTCGGAGGCGACGGTGATCCAATCGAGATCGCGAATGTCGGCCACCAGCAGCTGCGTCTTGGGGTCGTGCGAACCGGACTTCTGGAAATACGACGAGACGCGGTTCTTCAGCACAGCCGCCTTACCGATATAGATGATCTTACCGGCCGCGTCCTTGTAAAAGTAGACGCCTGGCTCGGTCGGTAGGTTCTTCAGCTTGTCTTCTAGTTTCGACATGCTTCTATTATAGAGCAAACGTTATATAATGGGCGCTAGGTCACCTGACCAGTCTTCGCACTCGGAGGTCTTGACATAATGTCGGCACAATGCACCACGACGCCCAGCGGCTGGACGGTCGAGATCTATACCGATCAGACGTGTTGGCTGATCTCGCCCGACAGAATCCGCAAGCCACTCGAGGTTTGGCTGCCGAATGCCAGCGCCCAAGCCGCCGATCCAGAAAGTCGGATAAAAGAGAGCTATGAACCCGGCGATGAGCCCGCCGAAGTGGAGGTTTGAGATGCCCGAGCCGCCGTCTGGTGAACTGACCATCGGAGAGACCGTCCTCATACTGGTCGGCTACGTCTTCATCGCCGTTGGCGGCTTACGGTCGATATCCGACCTTCGAATTGGGCTCTGGATCGTGGCGGTCGGACTCTTGACCCTCGGTGCGGGCCTCCTCAAGCGGCGGCGGCGGACCACTCGCCGAAAGGAGCGAGCCGGATGAAGCGGCCGCGGTTGCCCAAGCGACCGAGCTCAGCCAAGCAGGCGCTGGCCTCGGCCGTCGGGTTCGTCCTCGTCCTCGCCGGCGTAGCCCAACCACGGCTCTACCAGCACAACTTCACGCCGAAGGTGGCGGTGGCGTGGGGATTGATCGTGGCCGGCGCGGTCGTGTTGATGCTCAACTTCGATGTTCGAAGAAGCGACTCAAGGGGGCAGACATGAAACACTGGAAGCGCAAGGTGGTGGTGCTGGCCAGTTTGGTGGCACTCGGCTGGCTAGCGGCCTACGTCACCAACACGGCTCCACAGGCGTGACCGCAAGGTCCTAACCAGCGGGCTCGTACCCACTGGGCGCGGCCCCGAGCCATTACGGTTCGGGGCCGCAAGGCGTTTATCCTACGCTACTAAACTGTTATGCTTATGAAATGGATTGCCCGAACTGTCAGAATCCCTTGGTGAAGTCGAAGGTCGGCCACCTCTGCCTCGTCTGCGGCCTATTGCACAAGTCTGGCCGCAAACGCCCAACCGTCGCCACGTCGACCCCTGTCAGTGAGGCCGTGGGGGCGCCGATCGTGCCGGTGGTGGCCGACCATCCCGATTCGCTCTCCCCCACCCCACCGCCGCACCATCGTCGCTGGATCTGGCGTATGGCCATTGGCGCGGTGGCATTGATCGTGCTGGCGGTGGTCTACCTTGTGCCGGGCTGGCTGGCCGGGCGGCACTTCGAGCACAAGCTGATGGCGGCCAGCAGTTTTCAACTGCACGGCCAGATGGTCATGCAGGCCTCCAGTTTCCTGACGATCCTGCAGAGCAACCTCGGCTTCAGCGGGGCCGTCGACAAGACCAAGGGACAGACCGAGCTGAGCTATGACGGCGTCTTTGGCAGCCGCCGCTACAGCGGCCAGAGCCTCCTAGCCGGCGGCCGGCTCTACACCAAGCTGAGCGGCAGCGATCTACCCTTCATTCGTTATAACCAAGGCGCCGCCACCTACCACCTCGTCAGTAACCAATGGTACGTCACCCAGACCGGCGACGAGCTCTACAAGTACTACTGCCAGACCCAGCCCAGCACCAAGTACCCCTCCGGCTTGATCTGGCTGGAGGCGCTCAACCAAGTCAAGCTGCGCTACTCGCCCCTGATTCTCTACGCCCAGAGCGTCGGCGGCCACCGTACCACCCACCTGCGCGGCAGCATCGATAGCGCCAGCCTCGCGGCCGCTTGGGCCAAGGTCAATGCCGCCCAGCCCCAAGACTGTCAGATCGAGCTCGTCATCGACGATCTCGCCAAGCTGGGAATAACCTATGATCTCTGGACCAGTCCGAGCTTCGATCAGATCAAACTCCACCTGAACGACAAGGAGATCGGCCTGACCGGTACCGTCACCATCCAGCTAAACGGCTATAATGAACCGACCGACATCGTAGCGCCGGCCGGTGCCCTCAACCTCACCGACCTCTTCGCCGTCCGCGCCGCCATCCAAGGACGCGACTACCAGCGCCGTGCCGACGTCGATGCGCTCGGGGCCGCCCTCAAGACCTACTACGCCGCCAACAAGACACTGCCGATGGGCCTCGCGGCGCTGGCTCCGAAGTACATCGCCGCCCTACCGCACGACCCAACCAGTGGCCAGAGTTACAGCTACGTTCAAGTGAAACACAAGACCTTCAGCGTCACCACCACGCTCGAGGACGGCGGCGCGCTCTATCAGGCCACCGGGCCGTAAAGATCATCGGCACGGGTGACGCTGAAGGAGGGCTCCCAATCTACCCGCAAGCGCCAGCGAGGATGGATTGGGATACCGCAGGCGGCAGGACCCGTTGAGGCTTGGGTCTAGGCCGAGCGGCCGGCCGTTGGCTGTTTCTTGTGAGCCTTGTGGGCCAGCGTCTTCTTGAGATACTGCCCGGTGAATGAGTTCTTAACCGCAGCCACTTGCTCCGGTGTACCCTGTGCCACGATGCCACCACCACCGGAGCCGCCCTCTGGACCCATGTCGATGACCCAGTCCGAGCACTTGATGACGTCGAGATTGTGCTCGATGACGAGTACTGAGTTACCCATCTCGACCAGCGCGTTCAAGACGCCGAGCAGCCGCTTGACGTCGTCGAAGTGCAGACCAGTAGTCGGCTCGTCGAGGATGTAGAGCGTTCGGCCAGTGCTGCGGCGAGCCAGCTCGGTGGCCAGCTTGATGCGTTGGGCCTCGCCGCCGGAGAAGGTGGTGGCGGCTTGGCCGAGATGGATGTAGCCGAGGCCGACGCTATTTAATGTCACCAGTTTGCGCTTGATCGAGGGAATGTTCTCGAAGAAACCGTTCGCCTCTTCGACCGTCATATCGAGCACCTCGGAGATACTCTTCCCTTTATAATGGATCTCCAGCGCCTCGCGGTTGTAGCGTTTGCCTTTGCACTCCTCGCAGGTGACGTAGACGTCTGGCAAGAAGTGCATCTCGATCTTCAGGATGCCGTCGCCGCGGCAGACCTCGCAGCGGCCGCCCTTGACGTTGAAGCTGAAGCGACCGGCCTTGTAGCCGCGAATCTTGGCCTCCGGCGTCTGGGCAAAGAGTTCGCGGATGTCGGCGAAGAC
>CAYMAB010000049.1:0-5026 GCA_964388345.1 uncultured Candidatus Saccharimonadales bacterium | reverse complement strand
TTGATGGGTTCCACGACCAGTTGCAGACTATCCTTGATCAAGTTATGGATCTAGGCCTCACGAGGCCAAGCGCAGGGACCAAGAAGCCACCGTCCGGCTACTGAGTCTTCATGGTCTATTCATAGAAGATCCGCATGAGCTGGCGGCCGACCTCGTAGGCGTCGTGGCGAATCAGCGTCCGCCTGATGGCGGTATCACGCTTATCCTGCTGGCTGAGCGTGCCTGCGACCAAATTAGCACCGATGGCTTTGGCCCCAACCTCGCCGAATCGCTCTGGCTCTATAGCCACCGGGAACTCCCGATCGGCGGCGTACTTAGACAGTAGTTGCCTAGACGGTGCTCGGTCGTTATAGAGCACGTAATCGATCTGGCCTACGCCAATGTAGTGCTCCACCGCCCTGACGTAGTCGACCACATGCCAGCCATCGGTCTGGCCCGGCTTGGTTACGAGGTTGCTAACCACGACCGTCTTAGCCTTGGTCGAAGTGATGGCAAGCCTCATGCCGTCGACTAACAACGCCGGCACCAGTGACCCAAAGAGATTGCCCGGCGCGACCACCACTAGGTCGGCGTCCTTAATCGCGACGGCCGCCTCGGGATTGAGCTTGACCGCTGGTTCGAGGTAAAACTGCGGCTGTGGGTCCCGAAAGACTCGATGGCCGATGAGATGTTCACCACGAACGACCCCTCTACCGTCTCTCATGATCAGTTCGTGCCGATCGAGCGTCACCGGGATGACGGCGCCGGTGACGTGGAGCAAGTCGGCCGCTACTTTGATGGCCCGATCGAAACTGCCATACTGCAACTCCAGCCCAGAGAGAATGATGTTGCCAAGCGAGTGACCGCTGAAACTGCCCTCACCGAAGCGATAGTTGAAGATGTCGCGAAGCGCCGGGGTGTCGCTGAGCGCTACGAGGCACTGGCGAACATCGCCCGGAGGCAGTACGCCCAGCTCATCGCGCAGCCGGCCGGTCGAGCCGCCATCGTCGCTCATGTTGACTACCGCCGAGAGGTTGGGCGTAAAGAGTTTGAGCTCCCGCAAGAGCGTGAAGCTGCCGGTGCCGCCACCGATCAGGACGATCTTGGGGCTGCGCGAGTACTCAGCGTTACTCATACAATGAGTCTAACAGAGGCTACTGCTGCGACCAATCGGCTCTGGTTGAGATCGAATCTAGCGCTTACTGAACTGTGGCGCCTTGCGGGCCTTCTTGAGACCGGGCTTCTTGCGCTCCTTTTCGCGTGGGTCACGCGTGAGGTAGCCGGCCTTCTTGAGGGTTGGGCGCAGGTCGTCGCTCATGACATTGAGGGCGCGGGCGATGGCGAGGCGAGCGGCTTCGGCTTGGCCGCGCTTGCCACCACCCTTGGTGTGGATGGTGATGCGCAGCTTACCGGTCTGGCCGACCATGGTGATCGGCTGCTCCAGCGTGGCCACCAGCGCCGGGTTGTTAAAGTAGGTCTCGCTGGGCTGATCGTTGACGATGATCTCGCCCTTGCCGGCGTAGAGCCGGGCCGTCGCGATGGCCTCTTTGCGCCGGCCTAAGCCATAGTGATAATGCGTGGGGTCGGTGGCCATTACTTTGCCTGTCCTTTCTTGGCTAATTCGAGCACCTTGGGCTGCTGGCCAGCATGGGGATGCTCGCTGCCGGCATAGACCTTCAACCGATTGAGGCGGTCACTCGCCAACCGATTCTTCGGCAGCATGCCGGCGACGGCGTGCTGCAAGACCCAAGCCGGGTCTTCGGCCAGCTTATCCTTCAAGACCGTCTCGGTCAAGCCGCCCGGATAGCCGGAGTGATGGTAGTAGCGCTTGTCTTCGAGCTTGTTGCCAGTCACCACCAGCTTGCTGGCATTGGTCACGACGACGATGTCGCCGCCGTCGAGGTGCGGGGCGTAGCCGGGCTTATGCTTACCTTGCAAGTAGTGTGCCAAGAGACTGGAGAGACGGCCGAGGGTCTGGCCGCTGGCGTCGACGAGATACCAGTCGTGGGTGATGCTAGCGGCCTTGGGCGAGTAGGTCTTCATGACTTGGCTGCCGTCTTCTTGGCTACTGGCTTGGTCGGCTTGGCAGCTGGCTGCTCACCGGCCTCCGGTGCCTCGGCCGGGGTCTCGCTCTTGGCCGCGGCCGTCTTGGACTTGGTGGATCCAGCCGGCAACACCAGCGAAATGGCGGCCATCTCGGCATTGTCGCCGCGACGGTTGGGCAGCTTAACGATGCGCGTGAAGCCGCTGCTGCGCCCCTCGAAGGCCGGCAGCAACTCGGTTAAGAGTTTCTTGACCGCGCCTTCAGTTGTGAGCTCGGCCGCAAGGGCGCGCCGGGCCGCTAGGGTATCTTTGCTTGCAGTCGTAACGAGACGATCAAAGCGTGGCGCCACTTCCTTGGCTTTAGCTAAAGTCGTGGTGGTCTGCTCATAGAGCACCAGTGAGGTGATCTGGCCACGCAGCAAGGCTTGGCGCTGGTCGCGCTCGCGGGAGAGTTTTCGGCCTTGGTAAGCGTGGCGGTGCATTACTCCTCCGGCTCTCCAGCGAAGCCCAGTTCGGCGATCTTGGCCTTAACCTCGTCATAAGCCTTGGCGCCGAAGCCCTTGAGGTCGCGCAGCTCTTGATCGGTCAGTTTCAAGAGATCCTTGATCGTCTTGATGTCGTTATTCAAGAGAGCGTTGCTGGTGCGCGGCGACAGGTTGACCTCCTCGACCATGATCTTAGAGGCGTCGTTCTCGGTGACTTCACCGCCCTCGGCCGACTTGGCCGTTGGGCTCGTCACTCCAGCCACAACCGAGAAGTGCTCAACGAGGATCTCGGCAGCCTGAGCGATGGCGGCGGCCGGCGAGATAGTCCCATCGGTCTCGATCTCCATGACGAGGCGGTCGAGGTCGGTGACTTGGCCAACACGGGTGTTCTCGACGTTGTAGCGCACCCGCTGAACCGGGCTGTAGAGCGCGTCGACGGCGATCATGCCAACCTCGAGCTTCTCTTGCTCACGGCTCTCGACCGGCACGTAGCCGCGGCCTTTCTCGACCTTGATCTCCATGCCGATCTTGGACTTCGAGTTATCGAGCGTGGCGATGACTTGCTCCGGGTTGACGATCTCGACATCGGCCGTCGTCTTGACGTCCTTACCGGTCACCTCGCCCTTGCCGGCCTTGGTCAAGATGAGGTACTGTGGCTCGTCGCTAAAGACCCGGAAGCGCAACTTCTTTAGATTGAGGATGATCTCGACGACGTCTTCCTTGACACCCTCGATGGTCGAGAACTCGTGCGAGACGTTATCGATCTTAACGGCCGTGGTGGCAGCACCACCTAGGCTCGAGAGGATGACTCGGCGCAGCGAGTTGCCGAGCGTCATGCCGTAACCGGAGTAGAGCGGCTCGATCGCGAAACTCGCACGGTTGCCGTCTTGGCTAATGGTCTTTAGTTCTGGTGGTTGAATTGTGTATAACACCTTTGGCTCCTCTCTTACCTTGTATAGAACTCGATGATTAACTGTTCACTGATATCGGCGTCACTGTCTTCTCGCACCGGCGATCCCGTCACCTTGACGGTCATGGTCTTGGGATCAAGGCTGAGCCAGCGCGACTGCGGTTGGTTGGTCTTAAGCTCCTCGGCCTGACTCTGGAAGTAGGTGTTGGCCGCGCTCTTCGGTCGGGGCTTGAATTCGTCGCCGGCCTTGAGCAGAATCGAGGGGATGTCGACCCGGTGACCGTTGAGCAGGAAGTGGCCGTGGGAGACGAGCTGGCGGGCGGCTCGGCGCGATGGTGCGAGGCCCAACCGGTAGACGGCGTTGTCGAGGCGCTGCTCCAGCAGTTGCAACATGATGTCGCCGGTGACGCCGCTGCGGCGATCGGCCTCGGCCACCACCCGGGCGAACTGCTTCTCGAGGAGGCCGTACATGCGCTTGACCTTCTGCTTCTCGCGTAGTTGCAGGGCGTACTGAGTCGGCTTCGAGCGCATCGAGGACTGGCCGTGCTCACCGGGACCGTAAGGCCGCTTCGTCATGCCCTTGACGGCCTTGGGGTGGAGCGCCACCTTCTCGCGGCGGGAGCGCTTGACGATCGGGGCGAGGTCACGAGCCATCAGACGCGCCGCGCCTTTCTGGGTCGGCAGCCGTTGTGCGGGATGCCGGTGACGTCCTTGATACTCGAGACCGTCACGCCGGTGGCTTGGAGCGCCCGGATGGCCGACTCGCGGCCGCTGCCGACGCCCTTTACGAGCACCTCGACGCGCTGGAGGCCGGCGTCCTTGGCCGTATTGATGGCGCGCTCGGCGGCGATACCGGCGGCGTAGGGCGTCGACTTACGTGAACCCTTGAATCCGGCGGCACCGGCGCTCGACCAGCTGACGACGTTGCCCTTCTCGTCGCTGACCGTGATGATGGTGTTATTAAAGGTTGCTTGAATCTGCACCCTTCCGCTGGTCAGCTGGCGCTTGGTCTTGCGACGTCGTGTTTTGGTCGGTGTCTCTGCCATTGGTACCTCGTTTACGTCTTGGCCGCGGACTTCTTACGGCCCGAGCCCATGGTGACTCGCTTGCCCCGCTTGGTGCGGGCGTTGGTCTTGGTGCGCTGCCCGTGAACCGGCAGGTTGGCCTTGTGTCGTAGGCCGGCATAGGAGCCGATGTCGCGTAGTCGCTTGATGTTCTGGCTGACTTGGCGCTGCAAGTCGCCCTCGACGGTGAACTTGCCGTCGATCTCGGCGCGGATAGCCGCCACTTGCGCCTCGGTGAGGTCCTTCACCCGAGCGTTCGGATCGATCCCAGCCGTCGTGAGGATGCGGCGGGCGCTGGTCGGGCCGATGCCATAGACGTAGGTCAACGACACCTCGACGCGCTTATCGTCTGGAATGTTGACCCCGGCGATACGAGCCATTAACCCTGCCTCTGCTTATGCTTGGGGGTCTCGCAGATGACGTAGACGACGCGCTCGCGCCGCACGACCTTGCACTTGGAACAGATTGGTTTGACGCCTGCTCGGACCTTCATGACTCCCCGATCTTAATTACAGCCGGTACCTGATACGGCCCTTCTCAAGATC
>CAYMAB010000048.1:0-5039 GCA_964388345.1 uncultured Candidatus Saccharimonadales bacterium | reverse complement strand
TGCACACCATTCGCGCCAATGTTGAGTTCTCCCAAGCAGTCGCCCGCACCACCTATGGCGTCATCGGCGTCAAGGCATGGGTCTATAAGGGGGAGGATAAGTAATGTTGGTTCCGCGCAAGACCAAGTATCGTAAGCAGCAGAAGGGTCGGCTGCGGGGCGTGGCGCTCAGGGGTGCCGAGATCAGCTTTGGCCAGTACGGCTTGAAGGCCGAGACCGGTGATCGCATCAGCGCTCGCCAGATCGAGGCCGCTCGCCGCGCCATGACGCGTTATATCAAGCGTGGTGGCAAGATCTGGATCCGCATCTTCCCCGATCTGCCGATCACCAAGAAGCCGGCCGAGGTCCGCATGGGCAGCGGTAAGGGCTCGATCGATCACTATGCCGCTCGCGTCAAGCCTGGCCGCATGCTCTTCGAGATGGCCGGCGTCTCCGAGGATGTCGCGCGTGAGGCGATGCGCCTAGCCACCCACAAGCTCCCGGTCAAGACGCGCTTCATCGTTCGCCACACGCCGGGCGGGGAGGACGAGTCATGAAGCTAGCCGAGATCGTGGCCAAGAACGACAAGGAACTAACCGAGTTGATCGCCAGCACTCGCAAGCAGCTGACGAGCGACGTCATCGACAGTCGTACTAAGCAGGTCGCCAACGTCAAGACGATCGCCGCCACAAAGAAACAACTGGCCCGGGCGCTGACGATCGCGCGCCAACGCGTTACCCAAGGAGAGTCCAATGAGTAGAGTCTTACATGGCAGTGTCGTCTCCGATGCGATGGACAAGACCGTAGTGGTCGCAGTCGCCAGCACCAAGGAGCACCCGATCTACCGCAAGAAGTACAAGGTCACGGCCAAGTTCAAGGCCCACGACGAAGCCAACACCTATAAGGTCGGTGATCTCGTCGAGATCAAAGAGACGCGGCCGCTCAGCGCTACCAAGCGCTGGGAAGTCACCCGCAAGTTAACGGCTGTGGAGCTGGAGAACTAAGATGGTACAGCAAGAGACCAGATTAAGAGTGGCCGATAACAGCGGCGCCCGTGAACTGCTCTGCATTAAGGTGCTGGGCGGCAGCCGCCGCCGCTACGCTGGGGTTGGCGACGTCATCACCGCCAGCGTCAAGCTGGCTACACCGGGTGCGGCCGTCAAGAAGAAAGAGGTCGTCCAGGCGGTGGTGGTGCGGACCTCGGCACCGATCAAGCGTGTCGATGGCACGGTCGTACGCTTCGACGACAACGCCGCTGTCTTGATCGACAAGGCCGGCGTGCCACGCGGCACGCGCATCTTTGGCCCGGTCGCCCGCGAGCTGCGCGATGGCGGCTACATGAAGATCGTCTCACTCGCTCCGGAGGTGCTCTAATGAAGCTGCGCCTGAAAGATAAGGTGGTGGTCCTAGCCGGTCGCGATCGGGGCAAGGACGGCACCATCACGCATATTCTGCCGGCTCCCGGTGCAGTGGTGGTAGAGGGGCTCAACCTCGCCAAGCGCCACACCAAGCCGTCGAACAAGCAGCTCCGCGGCGGCATCATCGAGATCACTCGGCCGCTGCCGGCCGGCAAGGTCGCCCTGATCTGCCCCAATTGCAAGAAACCGACCCGCATCGGCTATCAAATTAACCAGTCCGGCACCAAACAACGCATCTGCCGTAAGTGCCATGAGGCCATCAAATGAACCGATTACACGAACGCTATAACCAAGAGATCACCGGCGCGCTCACAAGCGAGTTCGGCTACACCAACCCGCACCAAGTCCCGCGTGTCACCAAAGTGGTCATCAACGCCGGCGTCGGGCGAGCCACCGCCGACACCAAGCACCTCGAGACGGCTACGGCTACGCTTGCCACCATCAGTGGGCAGGCGCCGGTCGCCACTAAGGCCAAGCACAGCGTCGCCAGCTTCAAGCTGCGCGAGGGCAACAAGATCGGCGTCATGGTGACGCTGCGCGGCGAGCGTATGTACGCCTTCCTCGATCGGCTGATCGCGGTAGCGCTGCCGCGTGTGCGCGACTTCCGGGGCGTCAGTCGCAGCGCCTTCGATGGCCACGGCAACTACAGCTTGGGCGTTACCGACCAGTCGATCTTTCCGGAGATCAGCTACGAGGACGCCTCGAGCACACACGGCTTGCAGGTCAACGTCGTGACGACGGCCGCCAGTGCCGCCGAGGGCCAGCGGCTGCTCGAACTGATGGGCTTTCCGTTTGAGAGGAGCGAGTAATGGCTAAGACCTCTTTGATCGTTAAGGCTGCCCGCAAGCCGAAGTTCTCGACTCGGCAGGTCAACCGCTGCCGTCTCTGCGGCCGGCCGCGTGGCTACATTCGTAAGTTCGGCCTCTGCCGCATCTGCTTCCGCGAGCACGCCAGTCGCGGCCAGATCCCCGGTGTCACGAAGGCCAGTTGGTAAGGAGACTATGAGATGACCGATACAATCGCAGACATGCTCACTCGCATCCGTAACGGCCTCATGGCCGGTCACGATCGGATCGTGGTGCCGCACTCCAAGCTCAAGCTGGCCATTCTGGAGATCTTCAAGACGCAGGGCTTCATCGGCGAGATCGCCGTCGAGGGCACGGCGCCCTTCCAGCTGATCACCGTTGAGCTTGGCGCCAAGCGGCCGCTCTCCAAGCTCGACCGCATCTCCAAGCCCGGCCGCCGCATCTACGCCGGTGCCGGCGAGATCCCGATGGTGCTGTCCGGCCGCGGCGTCGTCATCGTCTCGACCTCGAAGGGCCTCATGACCGGCCGCGACGCCAAGCGCCAAGGCCTCGGTGGTGAATTAATCTGTCGAGTGTGGTAAGATGAGCCGAATCGGACGACAGCCAATCACTCTACCGGCCGGTGTCGAGGTGGCGATCGGGGCTGGGCGCGTCACCGTCAAGGGTCCGAAGGGCGAGCTGAGCTGCCCGATCATGGACGGCCTCAGCGTCGCTCAAGCCGATGGTGTTCTCACCGTCGCCAAGCGCCACGAGACACCGGCGACACAGCGCTCCTTTGGCCTGATGCGCACACTGGTGGCCAACCTTGTGACGGGCGTCTCCGAGGGCTATGAGCGCAAGCTGGAGATCAACGGCGTCGGTTATCGCGCTAGCGTCAACGGCCAAGAGCTGAACCTCGCCTTGGGCTTCTCGCACCCGGTCATCGTGGCGCTGCCCGAGGGCGTAGCTGCCAAGGTCGAGCGCAACATCGTCACCGTCTCCGGCCACGACAAACAGCTGGTGGGACAGGTGGCGGCCAACATCCGCTCGCTCAAGAAGCCGGAGCCGTACAAAGGCAAGGGCATCAAGTATATCGAAGAGAAGATTAGACGTAAGGCCGGTAAGGCGGCGACGAAGGGTTGATCATGAATCTACTGGCACAACAACGACGCCGGGCTCGCATCAGAGCCAAGATCACCGGGACGCCCGAGCGGCCACGGCTGGTGGCGACGATCAGTCAGCGCCACATCGTCGCTCAGTTGATCGATGACACCACCGGTACCACCCTCGGCTACGTCACCACCGTCGGCGCCAAGGCCGGCGGGAACTTGACCGAGAAGGCCACGTGGGTCGGCGAACAGATCGCCGTGGCCGCTACTAAGAAGAAGGTTACGCGAGTCGTCTTCGACCGCGCCGGCCGGCTCTACCACGGCCGCCTCGCCGCACTGGCCACCGCCGCTCGCGGGAAAGGATTGGAGTTTTAAGATGGCCGCACTGGACCAAATGAAAGAGTTCGAGGATCGAGTCATCTCGATCGACCGTGTCGCTCGCGTCGTCAAGGGCGGCCGCCGCTTCCGCTTCCGTGCCACCGTCGTGGTCGGTGATCGCCGCGGCCGTGTCGGCGTTGGCGTCGGCAAGGGCTCAGAGGTCATGACCTCGATCGCCAAGGCCGTCGCCATCGGCAAGCGTAACCTCATCACCGTGCCGATGTACGGCACCACCATCCCACACGAGGTGACGGTGCGCTTCTCCGGCGCCCAAGTCATGCTCAAGCCGGCCTCCGCGGGCACCGGCGTCATCGCTGGTGGCGCCGTTCGTAGCGTCGTCGAACTGGCCGGTATCCATGACATTTTGACCAAGTCGCTCGGCTCATCGAACAAGATCAATAATGCTTACGCTACGCTGGCGGCGCTGACCCAGCTCCAAGCTCGCCCAGAACGCCCGCAGGCGACCAAGCCAGACTCAACCGCAGGGGTGGAGGTCGTAGCGATCGCAGACGCTGTCAAGACCGAATCGACTGATAAGCCCGCCATTAAGCCAAAAACGACCACGAAGAAGGCTGCGTCGGCCAAGCCGGCTGCCAAGTCTAAGCCGGTGGCAAAGAAGCCGGCCGCGAAGCCGAAGGCCAAGTCATGAAGATTCACCAGCTCGCCACCACCATCGCTGGGCCGCGTAAGCGCGTCGGGCGTGGCATCGGCTCCGGCTACGGCAAGACGGCCGGCCGCGGTACCAAGGGCCAGAAGGCTCGCACCGGCGGCAACATTCGCCCCGGTTTCGAAGGCGGCCAGAACCCGTTGGCCAAGCGGCTACCAAAGAAGCGCGGCTTCACCAGTCGCCACCACGTCACCTACCAAGTCGTCAATCTCGATCGGCTAGCCAGCCTCAAAGGCACCACCATCGATGTGGCGCTGCTCCAAGGCGCTGGCCTCGTTAAGAGCCTCACCAAACCGGTCAAGCTGCTCGGTTCGGCCGAGCTCGATCGCAAACTGACGGTCAAGGTCCACGCCACCAGCGCCAGCGCCCGTGCCGCCATCACCGCGGCCGGTGGTACAATTGAGTTACTTGGCCTGCCCACCACGCCTAAGCGACCGACCAAGCCAACCAAGGACGCATGAACCTAGATCTAATCAAACAAGCCTACCGTTCCAAAGACCTCCGCGGGCGCATCGCCGTGGTGCTGGGCCTCCTCATCATCTTCCGTATCTTGGCCCACGTGCCGGTGCCAGTGCCAGACAACGCCGCCTTGGCCACCTTCTTGCGCACTCTCTTTAACTCCAATAAGCTGCTCGGTTTCGCCGACCTCTTCTCCGGTGGTGCGCTGACCAACTTCTCGATCGTTATGATGGGCGTCGGGCCCT
>CAYMAB010000047.1:0-5121 GCA_964388345.1 uncultured Candidatus Saccharimonadales bacterium | reverse complement strand
TCAAAGCTTGATTGGCAGCTCCCCGAGGCTTATCGCAGCCTTCTACGCCCTTCTTCGGTAACTAACGTCAAGGCATCCATCATGCGCCCTTGAGTAACTTAACTTGAGAGCGGTATTGCCATTGTGGCAGATACCAAATTTTGACTAGCAATTTGCATACACAAATCACTTTCTTTCTATCGTTTACCCTATGATGACGTCTCTCGAGGCGGCCGAGCTGCCATGAGTCGATCATGTTTGTAAAAATCCAAAACTCCGCGGTTGGTGTTCCGCGGAGCTCACAGTCGAACAGACAAACAAAGAGCTAGAAGGTGACCTCCGCTAATTTGGTGGTTTGTCTAATCACAGTGAGCTCGATACCTCGAGTTAGGCTGGTATTCACTCTATCAGGACGCGAAGTGCCGGTCAAGGGTTTAATGCCCGAAACTTAAAACAGTTCTTATCATGGTGATTGAGCAGGCCGACGTCTTCCATCAGACCGAAGGCGGTGCCGGGACCGGCGAACTTGAAGCCACGCTGCTTGAGGTCCTGTGAGAGCCGCTCGGCCTCGCGGCGGCCGCCGGTGCACTCACCCGTCTCGGGATCGTCGCAGACCAACGTCTGGCCGTCGGTGAAGCGCCAGAGGTAGTCGCCGAAGCTGCCGAACTCGCGCTGGATTTCGAGGAACCGCTCCGCATCGTAGATGATCGAGTTGACCTTCTGGAAGTTGCGGATCATGCCGGGCGCCTCCATCAGACGCTCCATGTCGTTGCCGTCGTAGCGCGCGACCGTGGCTGGATCCCAGCCTTCGAACGCGGCGGCCAGTTGGTCGCGCTTGCGTAGCACCATGATCCAGCCGAGGCCGGCGTGGAGTATGCAGAGGCCGAGCGCCTCGAAGTAGCGGCGCTCGGTCGTCGGCCGCACGCTCCAGACGTTATCGTGATACTCGATTAAGTCGGGGTTCTCGACCGCCCAGCGGCAGCGAATCTTGGTATCGGTTGGCATCGTAACCTCATTATAAACGAAAAGGCGCCTCCAGATGGAGACGCTTGCGAGAGAGGTCGGGTGGCCCCGGGCAAGGCACCCGGGGCCACCGCCTCTAGCGTGACATGAACCACAGGGGCCTCAGCTCACCCCTAGTGTCGAGCTCACTACCCCGCTGCGGCCAGCCGCTACGAATCGGCCGGCGTTGCTAGAACGAGGCAAGGTTCACACCGCCACGCCAGATCATGGTCTTGCGAGTTCGGTGCCCCCGGGCAGCACGTCCGGGGGCACCGCGGGCCGCGGGACCGCCACCGCCGTTACACCCCTACGGGGGTCGAGTCTATAGGGGGTCGGAGGTGCGTTCAAGACTGCGGCACCGAAGAATCAGTACCGATCGAAGATCGTCGTGGCTCGGCTCTTCCGCTTGATGGCCGCCCGAATGATCTCGTGAGCCAAGCGGCGTGCCTCCCCTTGAAACAGCCCCTCCTCGTAGACCACGTAGATCGTCCGCGAGCTCCAGAAGGCCCTCGTTGAGTTCCTGACCTCCATCTGCTCGATGAGGGTCGCCACTCGACCAACCAATGCGGTGTCACCGAGGTCGGTCGCGAGAAGCCCTTTGAGCTCATCGAAGTTCAGCTCAACGAGAGGTTGATCGGGAGCGATACCGAGGGTTTCATACCGCTCCGTTGAGACGTGCCCGATGGTGAGGTAGGAGGCCTGCCCCCTTCCGACCGAGACTGAGCTTGATTGTGTCATGACCTACCCCTTCGTCGATCACGAGTACGTGCCGGGCCGCTAGGCGGCTGGGCTTGGGCCTACCTTACGTTTTGAAGACAGCTCTGTCAATGACTCTTGGCACCCTTAGCGATAGACACGAATGACCGAGAGCATCAGGCCGGCCCACGTCAGTTCGGTGGCGGCACCCCAGATCCGTTCGGTCTGAATGACATGATGAAAGTAGAAGAGCGGCGCCCAGAACTTGATGTTCATGAGGTAGCGCGGAATGAAGAGCAGATCCGGCAGCGTGGCGCCGAAGACGGCCGTGGTGAGCTGGACCAAGCGGTGGGGCCAGAGCACTGCGCTAGCGATGGCCAGCGCCAGCGCCACGGCGCAGTCGATCGTGGCGATGACGCGGCCGACCGGCTTGAGAAAACTATACCTCGGGCCGCCGAAGTGCGGGATGGCGTCGAGATAGAAGTGCGAACCGATGGCTAGTGGCAGAATGGCCACCGGATCATCGAGCGAGAGCCCGATGGCGATACCGGTGAGCGTATGGTTGGTCAGAAACATAAGCGTATTGTAGCCGAATCAAGCGGGCGGGTGTAGTCGACGAGTGGGGTCCTACGGGTCCTGCCGCCTTCGGTATCCCAATCCATCCTCGCTAGCGCTTGCGGGTGGATTGGGGGCCCTCCTCCGGCGTCACCCGTAGGCTAGGAGTCCAGATCCTTCTTGATCTGCTCGAACTCGGCCTTGGTTAGATCGCCCTTGGCGTAGCGGGCCTTGGCGATGGCCAATGGATCCTCGGCGCTGTGGTGGTCGTGGTGCCAATCGTGCCAGTGCTGGCGGCGGTGGCCGAAGATCAGTGCGATCAGGCCCCAGATGAGGAGTACCCAGAAGGCCGCCCCGAGCAGGCCAACGAAGAATCCACCGAAACCGAGCCCCATGGCTGGACCATTGTAGTAACGCAGCATCATGATTCCTTCATTACGCCCCCATTATAACAAAAGCCCCCTGAACCGGGGCTGAGAAGGAGTCGAATGGTGGAGATAAGGAGGCTCGAACTCCTGACCTCTTGCATGCCATGCAAGCGCTCTACCAGCTGAGCTATATCCCCGCAAATGACTCTAATCAAAACGATATGTTATCAGGTTTTAGGTCGGCCGGCAATCCTAGAGGCCAAAGAGGCGGACGACGCCGTAGGCCACAGCCGCGACCAACCCAGAGACGATAACGAGGGCGAGGAGGAAGCCGAAGCCGAAGCGAAAACCATCCATGTAAGAGAGCCGCTGGGCTTGGATCTCGATGTCGTCTTCCAGTAAGTTGGGCTTGGGCAACTTCATGGTTCTATAGTATCACAAGCGTTATGTCGCTGGCCGGGCGATCACCACGATCCGCTCGGTCTGGCGCTTGTCGTAACAGGTGTAGATCGTCAGCTCACTGGTGGAGCTGGGGGCCAAGATAGCGGTATCGGTCTGGCTGACACGCTCCGTCTGGCTGACGGTGTAGAGGTAGCGCTGGCCGAGCCAGTCGACCATAACGGCATCCCCCACCGCCAGCTGGCCCAGATTATAGAGCGTTGAGGTGTTCGGTGGCAGATACTTGAAACGATGGCCGGAGAGCACGAAGTTGTCGCCAGTGATGGCGCCGCGCTGATGCCAGACGCCGTCGTGCTTGTTTAAGATGGCGAGGCTCGGACCTTCGAGAATGGCGGTGTCGACGCCGATTTTCGGGATGATGACACGGTTGGAGCTCGAGACGGCCGGACTGGCGACGGCGGCTTGGTTGAAGCTACCGAGCCGCTTCTGAACCTGAAACTTGGCCGCCGGGTAGAGTGGGTAGAGCACGAGGAAGGCGCCGACGGCCAGCGCGGTGACGAGCACCGGCACTCCCACCCCACGGGCGACCACGCGCCAGAAGCGCGGCTCAGGCTGGGGCGATGGCGCGCTCCCCTCACCTTCCACAGTCAACTCGAAGTACTCAACCGGACCAGCGCCGTGGCGCGGCCGCCGCAGGCAGACTCGGCGAACGGGATCAATCTGGTAGACCCACGCCTCGCTGGAGCGCATCCTAGTCGGCCGAAAGTCGGCCGGCGGCGCAGCCAGACGGCGGCCGAGTCTAAGCCTTGGCGGAGCCACGGCGCCTCAGGATGAGGCCGGCGGCGGCCCCGACCATCAGCGCGAGGCCAACGAGCGTCAGTGGACGGGTGTCGTCGCCGGTCGGGGCGATCTGGGCGGTGGCCGGAGCGGCCGCCACGGTGTTGATGCTGAGGGTGAAGCTGGCGGTGGTGGTGTTACCGGCCGCATCGGCCGCCACGATCGAGAGCGTGTGGTCGCCGTTCGGGATCGCCGAGGTCGGCGTGACGCTCCACTTGCCGTCAGAGTCGGCCGTGGCCGAGAGTGCTATGTTATCGGGCTGGATGTTGATGGCGATGGCCGATCCCGGGTCGGCCGTACCGGCGATGGTCGGCTGGTTGTTGATAGTGGTGGCGCTGCTGGCGCTGGCCTTGATGCTCGCACTCCCGACAGTGGTGATCTTGGCCGCTGCTGGTGGTGTCAGGTCGATGGCGAAGTCGGCCGTCGTTACGCCACTGGCCGCAAAGGCCGTCCAGTCACTCGAGGTGCCGCCGCCGCTAAAGCGGGCCTGCCAGTGGTAGGCCCCCTCTTTGAGACCAGTAACCGTCAAGCTGGCGTTGATGGTGCCACCGCTGGCCGGCGTGGCCGAGCCACTCTGGGTCGGTTGATTGGTGAAGGCAGTGGCGAGCGGTTCGACCTCAATATCGGGCGTGACGCTGCCACTGTTGGCGCTGGTCGTCATGGCAAAACTCAGGGTAACCTGACCCTTGCCAGAGGCGCCACCGGCCACCAGCGCCTTGCCGCCGGTGTCGGCCTCGGCGAGGCCGCTCGGCGCCTGCGGCACGACTTGGACGCTCTGCTGGGCGTTATTATTGGTGCTACTGCTCGAATTCTTGCGATAGTACTTGAAGTACCACCAACCGCCGGCTCCCAGCGCCGCCAGCAGAACGATGATACCAAGGGCGATCAGGATCGGTCGGCCGTTGTGCGGCGAGCGCGGCGCCGATGGCTTTGGCGGCGCGGCCGGCGGCATCGGTGGCGCCTCGACTACGGGAGCCGCCGGCGCGGCTGGAGCCTTCGGCGTCTTCGGGGCGGCCGCCAACGGCTGCGGCTGCACGATCTCGCCGGGGTGCGCGAAGTCCACCCGTGTGGTGGCGTGGCTCTCATCAACATCATTCAAGTGGGCTAACAGCGGATTGGTACCGGCACCGGACTGGGCATTGGACTGAGAATCTGGGTTCAACTGACCACCTCTAAGTTACCCCCAGTATAGCGCTTACGTTTAGGAGTGCGCAAGAGTTTTACTTGGAGCGATCCCAGTGGCGCAAGCCATCATAGACCGATCGATCGTGGCTTGCCTAAGTCT
>CAYMAB010000046.1:0-5170 GCA_964388345.1 uncultured Candidatus Saccharimonadales bacterium | reverse complement strand
CAGCCGTGCCGGCCGGCTCTTGGGTACCGGCCCAACACCATTAAAGTACGTCGTGATGGGCGACTCGACGGCCGCCGGGCAGGGCGCCGCCTACGATGAGGGCATCGCCGTCGCCACCGCCACGCACCTAGCGCTCGTCCGGCCGGTCGAGCTCGTTAACTTGGCCGTCTCCGGTGCCCGCATGCAAGACGTCTGGCGCGATCAGCTAGCGGCGGCCGTCGCGCTCAAACCCAACGTCGTCCTGATCTCGGCCGGTGCCAACGATGTCACCCACCTGAGCGCGCCGGCTAGCGTCGCTAGACGACAGGCCCAGATCATCGCTGGGCTGGTGGCGAGCAACTGCGCCGTGCGGATCGTCGTGACGGCCGCACCGCAGATGGGTAGCGTGCCGCGGCTGCGCTGGCCGCTCAACCGGCTGGCGGCGTTGCGAACGGCACAGGTCAACCGCGCCATCACCGAGGTCGCCGCGGCCGCTGGCGTCACCGTGGCACCGATCGCTCGCGACACCGGCGCGACCTTCCAGCAGCACCCCGAACTCTTCAGCGTCGATCGTTATCACCCCAACGCTGCCGGCTACGCTGTCTGGACGCCCGTTCTCGATGCGGCGCTCGATGCGCCCCAGCCGAGCCACTGCCAGTAAGGCCAGTCGGCACTTGCAAAGTCCTAGTGGTTGTTGCTAAATTGGGGGTAGAGATTTAAGCCTAAGATCAGGAAGGTGATTCCATGGAAGAGCCGATTCAGCCAGCCACTCCCGTTGCTCCACCGCCACCCGCCCCGAGCGAGCACGGCTCGCCGGTCGTCCTTGATAAGCCTCGTTATCAGAAGTACGGCGCCGCCATCTTCGGCCTCTTCTTTGCCGCCATCGGTAGCTACTTTCTGCTCAAGACCTTCGCCGCCACCCCGCCACCGGATCCTCCAGCGATAACCTATACCCGCGGCGAGTTCGGCATCACGCCCGGTAGTGGCTTCTACCTAACGGCTGCTGCCACCGATCCAACCTCGCCGGCCGCCAAGGCTGCTCAAGACGCCATGGCCGTTCAACTGCGCGACTTCGAGGCCATGGGTGTGCGTTGGATTCGCTCCAGCATCCCGTGGGGCAACATCGAGCCGCAGGACCCCGGCACCGGTACTCCCCAATACAACTGGAGGGGTGTCGATAGCTCGCTGGTCTACATGATGAATACCTATAACAACGGTGAGTTTAAGGATAAGTTTCGGTTGATCTTGACCGTCGATGGTCCGCCAAAGTGGGCCTCCAATCCGGCGGAGATTGCCGTGATGCCCAACTGTGCCGCGAACGAGCAGCCGCCCTTCGATCTCGAAAAGTATGGCCAAGCCGTAGCGGCGCTGATGGCGCACCTCACTCCCTATGACCACATGCATGTCGTCGAGCTAGAGAACTCACCCAACATCACCCCCGGCGTCTGGCCGCACGCCAACCCCTGCGCCTACGCCGACCTGCTCAAGATCTCCTACCCGCTCATCCATGCCGCTCGCCCGGGCGTGGTCGTCTTAACCGCTGGCATCGGTGGCGTCAAGACGACCGTTGACCCAAAGAGCTCCGCGAAAGATCCACTCTACTTCCACATCGCCGCCGACACCTTCATCGAAGATCTCTACGCCCAGAACGGTGGCACCTCCACCGGCATGTTCGACGGTGTCTCCTTCCACGCCTACAGCTCACCCTCGCTGCCTTGCGACCCGAACGCTCCGACCTGTCAGTACGACAACAATACCTTGGTTCTACAGAAAGATGCCTACGATCGTAATGATGGTTGGGATCTGATGGTGGCGACCCACAACTACATGGACGATCACGGCGACACCGCCAAGAAGATCTGGATCACCGAGTTCGGCGCCACCACCCCGCCGCCGGTGAAGAGCCAGAAGAAAGAAGACGTCCCGGCGGCCTACGCCAAAGACCCCCAGACGGTCACCGATACCTACACCAACGAGCAGACGGCGCAGCGTAGCATCATCGAGTGGGGCCTCTACCGGGCGGCCCAAGACGAGGCCGAGGGTTGGCTCGGTCCGATCTGCATCTACACCTACCAAGACGGGACCCGCGACGATCACAACGGCTACAACGAAGGGCTAAAGTTCTTGCCCGGCGCCTTCCCCGTTGGTACGCAGCTGCCCAATGGGCTGGATCAGATCAACAAGCCAACCTACACCGTCTACCACGACGCCGCCCACAACTTCGCCACCACACCGCCGCCCCCCGGCTCGACCGACGACTCCGAGCTCTGATCACTCTGCTATAATCACAGCATGGAAGAGCCCCCGCCGCTACCCAACCCTGAGCCTGAACCGGTCGCGGCCGGTCCGAACGAGCCGCCGCCGAGGCCGCTCTGGCAGATCGCGGCTGTGTTGGCTCTCATCTTGATCGTCGGTGCCGTTGGCTACTTCTTCTTACGCCCGAAGGCCACGACCACCGAGCCATCGAAGGGTCTAGGTGTCAATCCAACCCCCGTAGCGACTCCCACAGGCCCGATCGCCCTAACCGATCTGCCCTCCAAGATGGGTGTCGCCACCGGCGTGCAGCTCTGGGACGCCGCGCCGGCCAAGGTCGATAGCGACATCACCGGCATCGCTGGCGTCGGGGCCAAGTGGGTTCGAACCTCGTTGCACTGGAAAGACGTCGAAGCGACCGCCGGTGCCACCGACGACTGGTCGCAAGCCGACCGCATCGTGGCCGACGCTCAGAAGTCTGGCCTCTCCGTCATCTTCGACGTCGACGGCACACCCAGTTGGGCCGGTGGCCAGCAGCACGACGGTGAGTATCCGAACGACCCGCAGCTCTACGCCAATTTCCTGGCCAAGGTGGCCGCTCGCTACCGAGGCCGTGTGCGCGTCTACGAGCTTGGCAATGAGCCCAACCACGTCAACTACTCGACCAATCCAGACCCAGCCTACTACGCTAAGCTGCTCAAACTGACCTACCCAGCCATCAAGACGGCCGATCCCAATGCGCTGGTGCTGACGGGCGGGATCGGCGGCGTCAAAGACACCAAGGGCGATATCGATCCCGTCAGCTTCGCTGCGGCGCTCTACAGCGACGGCGCCAAGGGCTACTTCGACGCCATGGCCTACCATCCCTACACCTACCCGGAGCTACCGACACAGGAAGTCAGTGTCGGTGACCGCGGCTGGAGCCGCATGCTCTCGGTTCGTAGCGCCATGGTGGCCAACGGTGACGGCGCCAAGCAGATCTGGGTGACGGAGTTCGGCGCGCCGACCGACGGCCCCGGAGGTGTTAGCGAGCAGCAGCAGGCCGCCATTCTGCAGAATGGCTTCAACCTCTGGCAGAGCTACAGCTGGGGCGGCGTGATCTGTTGGTTCGACTACCAAGACAAGGGCAACGACAGCTCGACGCACAAAGATTGGTTCGGTCTGATCTCGGCCAGCGGCAGCCACAAACCGTCCTACGACACCTACGCGGCTCTCTCCAAGTAGTCCTATCTGCTATGATTGGTTGATAAAGGCGGGAGACGAAGATGGCTACGAAGAGAGAGGAGTTCAAGGTCAATGGCGACGATCTCTTGGCCAAGGTCAAGGCGCTGATCGCCGAGGGCAACATCCGCCGCATCAGCATTCGCAATCGGGAGGGCAAGATGCTGGTGGAGCTGCCGCTGACGGTCGGGGTGGTCGGTGCGGTCTTGGCCCCGGTGCTGGCCGCTATCGGCGCCATCGCCGCGCTCGTCAGCGAGTGTACCATCGTGGTGGAACGCGACAAACAGTAGGCCATCTCGGCATTCTATAGATTCGAATCGTGCACCAGAGTTGTTCAACGCCAAAGTGCCGCTGAGCTACTTTTTAATACGAAAACGCGTCCAGTCGCCCTCGGCCGGTCGCCAAGCCTAGCACTTTGGAGTATAGTATGACTGAAAAGATTGGAGGGTGCGATGGCAGAGAACGGTGATAAATCGAAGGGCTCGGGCTACGATAAACGGCCGCTGTGGCAGTGGGTGCTGATCTATGTCGTCATCGCCATCGTCGTCTACGGCGGCATCTTCTACTACTTGAAGCATCGTAGCAACAATAGTAGTTCTGGCGGCACGACCCAACAGAACTCACTCTACTAAGCGTAGCCGGGGAAGAAGTCGGTCTTGATGTTGCGGCGGGTCACGCCGAGCTGCTTCAGTGTCGCCTCCATCGCCTTGACCATCGAGTGCGGGCCGGAGATGTAGAAGAGCCGCTCGTTATAATCTGGCACCTCGGCCCGGATCAGCTCGGCCGTGACGAGCCCGCGCTGGCCGCGCCAACTAGCTGGTGCCTTATCGGTGAGCGTGTAGACCGGCTTGAGGCCGAACCGCCGCTCGGCCTCGCCGAAGACGTCTCGATAGACCAGCTCGGCCTCGCTGCGTTCGCTGTAGATCAGCGTGATATCGCGCTGCTCGCCGCTATCGATCAGGTACTTGACCATGCTGCGATAGGGCGTCACGCCGATGCCGCCGGCGATGAAGACGAGCTTGCGAGCTGGGTCGGCCGGCAGGGTGAAGCTACCACCGAGCTGGCCGGCCGCCACCGGCGTGGCCTCGCCCATCGTTAGCATGGTGCGTTTATAACTGCTGCCATTGGGGTAGAACTTGACGCCTAGGCGCAGGCTCGACTCGGTCGGGGAGGAGGCCAGCGTGAAGTAGCGCCGGTCGCCGCGTCCATCGGCCGCCCGGTGAGGCAGCGTCCACTCCATGTACTGACCCGGCTTATACTTGATCGGTTGGTCGAGTGCGAAGACGAAGTCCGAGGTGTCCGGTGTCAACGCAACTCGTTCGGTCAGTCTTGGCAGCAACTTGATCTTCGGACCGACGGCGTAGCTGAAGACGTTTCCTGCCACCAGAGCCAATTCCGGTGTCGAGTAGACCGAGCCGATGTGGACCTGTGGCGGGAAGAGCAGGCCGACGAGGCCGGCGTACCAGAGCTGGCCCTCGGTGGTGGCGGGTGAGGTCAGCGGCTCCGTCAGCATGATGAAGGCGAGGAAGAGTAGGGAAGAGTGCAGCACCAGTTTCTCCAACGTGACGCCGGCGCTAACGTGGCGGGCGAGGGCGAAGAGGACGGTGGCGGCCGCCGCGCTGGCAAAGAAGGCCAGCACCATCTTGGTGCGGCGTAGCTTGTGCATAATCAGGAGCCCACCGATCAGGACCACTGGCCAGAGGTAAGAGTTGCCGAC
>CAYMAB010000045.1:0-5322 GCA_964388345.1 uncultured Candidatus Saccharimonadales bacterium | reverse complement strand
CAGGCCCAGCGCCAGCGGCGCCAGCGCCCGCGCGATCGCCAGCAGCACGCCCAGCGCGCCGTTCAGCGAGGCCACATGCTCGCGGTTCACGTACTGGGCGACGGCCGTGCCCTTCACGATCGTGACGGCCGAAGGTGGTACCAAGCAGCAGATCTTGGGCTTTGACCAGCCGCGCCTGACGGCCGCCCTCGGGCTCTAGCCGGTGCCAACGCCCGCATCAAAGCCTGAGTTGGTCGTCGTCGGCGCCGGCCCAGCCGGTTTGGCCGCCGCCATCTACACCACTCGCGAGGACATCGCCACCACCCTCTATGAAGCCAAGACCGTCGGCGGTTGGGCCGGGCTGACGGCCACGATCGAGAACTATCCCGGTTTTCCCGAAGGCGTCTCCGGCCTCGAGCTGTCTGAGCGGCTCGAGAAGCAGGCCGAGCGCTTCGGCGCCACGATCGAGACCGGCGTGGCCATCACGGGCATGAAGCCAACCGCCGCCGGCATCGAGGTGGCGACCAGTGCCGCCACCGTGACGGCCCGGGCCGTCCTCATCGCCATCGGCAGCGACTATCGCCGCCTGCCAGCACCCGGCGAAGAGCAGTACTTCGGCAAGGGCGTCCACTACTGCGCCACCTGCGACGGCCCGCTCTACCGTGGTAAGACCCTAGTGGTGGTCGGCGGTGGCGACGCCGCCATGCAAGAGGGCCTCTTCTTAACCAAGTTCGCCAAGCACGTCATCATGGTGGTGCGTGGCCCGGCCCTCAAAGGCTCGCCGATCTTGCAGCACGAGGTGGCGGCCAGCCCGGCCATCGAGGTGCGCACCAATCTCGAGGTGATGAGCGTCGAGGGCGATGGCCAGCGCGTCACTGGCGTTGAGACTGGCGCTGGGATGATCGCGGCTGACGGCGTCTTCGTCTTCATCGGCCTCATCGCCAAGACCGACTGGCTTAAAGGTGTGATCAAACTCGATGAGCGCGGCTTCATCACCACCGACGCCAACTTCCAGACCAGCCTGCCCGGCGTCTTCGCGGCCGGCGACATTCGCAGCGGCGCCACGTGGCAGATCGCCAGCGCCATCGGCGAGGGCGTCACGGCGGCGCTGCGGATTCGGGAGTTCCTGAAAGGCCGCTGACAGGGGTGTATAATAGGGCAATAACGAGAGGGGAAGCATGAAGAAGCTGATTGGATTTGTTGTCATCGTGGCCGTCATCGTTGCGGCCGTGGCCTACCTTGGCCGCCATAAGACCTCGCCCGAGCCGGCGCCGGCCGCCAGCTCGTCGACCTCTAGCACCAGTACCGCCACCACCGCCTCCACCGATAAGGTTGCTATCTCTGGCTTCGCCTTCGCGCCGGCCACGCTGACCGTCAAGGTTGGTACGACCGTCACTTGGACCAACGCCGACTCGACCGCCCACACCGTCACCTCCGATGCTACTAGCTCCGGCACCGGCCTCGACAGCGGCCAGATCGCTACCGGTAAGAGCTACAGCTTCACCTTCAAGACCGCCGGCACCTACAGCTATCACTGCTCGATCCATCCGGATATGACCGCGAGCGTCACTGTTCAGTAAGGCGTCCGTTTCCTAAACCTGTCGGCGATGGTATAATTGGCTCCAGTAAGAGGAATCCCTGCATGCACGACCTGCCGATTGGCCCAGACTTTCCAGACAAGTTCAACGCCGTCATCGAGACCCCGGCCCACAGTCATAATAAGTATGAATACGACGAAGAACTCGGCCTGATCAAGCTCGACCGCGTCATGTACGGCCCCGGCCGCCACCCGCTCGACTACGGCTTCATTCCGGAGACGCGCAGTGAAGACGGCGACCACTTGGACGTCATGGTCTATGGCACCACCGTCTTTCCCGGCTGCGTGTTGGAGCTGCGACCGATCGCGCTACTCAACAAGGTCGATGATGGTGAGGTCGATAAGTTGATTCTGGCCGTCCCAACCGAAGACATGCACTCCGAACACGTCCGCACGCTCGAAGACATCGGCCCGCATCTGCCCAAGCTGATCGCCGACTTCTTCGAGAATTATAAGAAGCTCAAAGGCAAGACGGTTCACATCGTTGGCTGGGAGGATGCCGCTAGCGCCAAGGCCGAGATCAAGCGGGCCTACGAGGCCGAACGGTCGAAGTGACCTCCGACGAGCAGATTGTAAAGCTTAAGGCCGAGATCGTTCGGCTCAAGGCCGCCATCAGCACCGATCCACTGACCGGCTTGCAGAATCGCCGCGGCTTCCACGAACGGCTGCGCCCGATGGTCAAAGAAGTCTCGTACCAACTGGCCAACCCGCAGCGCCGCCGCGTCCAGATCGACTCGTTGGCCATCGTGATGCTCGACATCGATAACTTCAAGACCATCAACGACCAGCACGGCCACGAGAGCGGTGACTTGGTATTGAAAGAGTTATCCAAAGTCTTGATCGATCATGTGCGCTCGCTTGACGTTGTCGGACGGATGGGCGGCGAGGAGTTCGCCGTCGGGCTCTTGGGCGCCACGCCGGAGATGGCGCGCAAGGTCGCCGAGCAACTGCGCGAGGCGATTGAGGCGGCCGACTTTATGACCAGAGACGCCGGCAAGCTCACCGTCACCGTCAGCCTCGGCGTCACCAACCTAGCCGACGGCGCCTCGACTCTCGATGATCTCCTCAACCGCGCCGACAAGGCGCTCTATGAAGCCAAATCCTCCGGCCGCAACCGCGTGGTGGTTTATAAGGGCTAGTTCGTCATCTCGACCAACGCGGAGAGATCTATCGTAGGTGGCAGATCAAGGTTAAGATTGCCGCGGTCGATGACTCCCTCGCAATGATGAAAGGTCCGTTTGCCCCAATACGCTAAAGCTTATACAATAGCCTTGGAGGGTAACGATGATAAAGGTAGCTATCAACGGCTTCGGTCGCATCGGCCGCAATGCCTGCAAGTTGGTTCTGGCTCACCCTGAGCTTGAGCTGGTCGCCGTCAATGATCTAACGGACACCAAGGCGCTGGCCTACTTATTAAAGCACGACTCGAACTATGGGCTCTACGCCGAGGGTGTCAGTTACGACGACGACAGCTTGATCGTCGGCGGCACCAAGATCCAAGTGACGGCCGAGAAGGACCCGACGGCGCTGCCGTGGAAGGCGCTGGACGTCGACGTCGTGATCGAATCGACCGGCCGCTTCACCAAGCATGAGGATTTGAAGAAACATCTCGAGGCTGGGGCCAAGAAAGTGGTGCTCTCAGCACCGGAGAAACACGACCACTTCCATGATACCTACGTCATTGGGGCCAACGAGACCGAGCTCAAGCCCGAGCACGTCATCATCGATAATGCTAGCTGCACGACCAACTGTATCGCGCCGATTATGGCCGTCTTAAGCGATAAACTCGGCATTGCCAAGTCGCTCATGACGACGGTTCACTCCTACACCGCCAGCCAAGCGTTGCAGGACGCGCCGAACAAGGACTACCGCGAGGGCCGCAGCGCCGCCACCAACATCGTACCGACGACCACCGGTGCCGCCATCGCTGCCGCGCTAACGGTGCCGGCACTCAAGGGCGTCTTCGACGGACTCAGCGTGCGGGTGCCGACGCCGGTCGTCAGCTTAAGCGACATCACGTTTGTGGCCAAGCGTACCACAACCATCGAAGAGGTTAACGGCTTCTTGGCCGAGGCGGCCGCCACCACTCACAAAGGCATCATCGCCGTCACCGATGAGGAGCTAGTCTCAAGTGACCTGCGTGGCGACAGCCACTCCGCCATCGTCGACGCCAGCCTCACCAACGTCGTCGGCGGCGACCTCGTCAAGGTAGTGGCTTGGTACGACAACGAGTGGGGCTACTCCAACCGCCTCGTTGAGATGGTGGCCCTCGCCGGCCGCCTGATTGGAGGCTAGATGAAGATCTTTCTGGCCAGTGACCATGCCGGCTTCGAACTGAAGAACGCCATTCGTGAGCACCTCTTTCATGGTGGCCACGAGGTCACCGATGTTGGACCGGAGGTCTTGGAGGGCGACGACGATTATCCGGTCAAGGCCTACGATGTCGCCACCAAGGTCTTGGGCGAGGAGGCCGATGCCCGCGGTATCCTGATCTGTGGCTCGGGGCAGGGGATGGCGATGGCGGCCAATCGTCTGCGCGGCATCCGAGCAGCGCTGGCGTGGGACGAGATGAGTGCTCATGCCTCTAGAGAGGACGACGACGCCAACGTCTTATGCCTGCCGGCTCGCCAACTCGATGAGGACCTAGCACTGCGGATCGTCGACACGTGGATGCGCACCGACTTCTCGACCAAGGAGCGCTACCGCCGCCGCGTCGATGAGCTGGAGGACCTCGGTGGCTAGCGTCGCCGTCACGATTCTCGCCACCACTCCGGCCGACTTCGCTGCCCGTATCGAACGCGTCAAGCCGTTCGTGCAGCGGCTGCACATCGACGTGGCCGATGGTGAGCTAGTGGCGACTAGGACGGTTGGGCTGGCTCAAGTCTATGATATCGATGAGGTCCCGACCGACCTGCACTTGATGGTGAGAGACCCGGCCGCTCAGGTTGAGTCGATCATCGCGCTCGGACCCAATCTCGTCATCTGCCACGCCGAGGCCACAGGTGACTTAGCCGATCTCTTTAGCCAACTGCGCGAGGTTGGCATCAAGATCGGCTTGGCGCTCGAAGCGGCCACTTCGGTCGAGAGCGTCACCGATCGCCTCGCCGGCCTCGACCATCTGCTCATCTTCACCGGCGACCACATCGGTAATAACCACAGCCACTTCGACGCCGGCGCTTTGGCCAAAATAGCCGCTGCCAAGCGCATCAACCCGAAGCTGGAGGTCGGCGTCGATGGCGGCATCAACCCCCAGACGGCCGAGCAGGCGCTGGCGGCCGGCGCCGACGTTATAAATACTGGCGGCTTCGTCCACGACGCGTCCGATCCGGCCGCCGCCTACGCCCAGCTGGTGGCGCTGGCCGAAGGTTCACCATGACCACCAAGAAGCTCGAGCAGATGGCCAACACCATTCGCGAGGACATCATCGCGATGCTGGTCGAGGCCGGCAGCGGCCACTCGGCCGGCCCGCTCGACATGGCCGACATCTTCACGGCGCTCTACTTCGAAGTGCTGCGCCATCGGCCGAAGCAGCCGAACTGGCCGGAGCGCGATCGCCTGATTCTCAGTAACGGTCACATCGTGCCAGTGCGCTACGCCACCATGGCCCGGGCCGGCTACTTTCCGGTTAAGGAACTGGCGACACTGCGCAAGTTCGGCTCACGGCTCCAAGGTCACCCAGAGCGGCTGCGGCTGCCCGGTCTTGAGACCACCAGCGGCCCGCTCGGCTCGGGGCTGTCACAGGCCTG
>CAYMAB010000044.1:0-5442 GCA_964388345.1 uncultured Candidatus Saccharimonadales bacterium | reverse complement strand
TACCAAGTACTCGATTCCGCCGGCGCTCCTAGCCAAGGTGACACCAGAGCTAGCGCGGCGCTACTACGCCATTCCCTTTAATAATGAAGGTGGCCAAGTCCAAGTCGCCATGGCCAAACCGGAGGACAAGGCGGCCGTGGCGTTCGTGAAGGAACGGCTGGGGCCGAACGTCAAGCTGCACGTGGCAGCCGCCGCCGACATCGTGCGGGCGCTCGGCGAGAAGCCGTCGAAGGCGGCGACCCAACCGACCGGCGTGGCCGCACCAACGACGCCGCCGGCCCATGACCTCTCGGCGGGGGCCGTTGCCCAGAGCATCAACTTGATCTTGGAATACGCCATCAAGTCGCGAGCCAGCGCCATTCACCTCGAGCCGCGCGCCAGTGAGGTGCAGGTGCGCTACCGCATCGACGGCGTCTTGCACGAGAGTATGCGCCTGCCCAAACCGGTGCTCGGCGCGATGGTGAAGCGAATCGCCACCATGGCCCATCTGAACAACTATCTAAAGAAGCCGGCCGAGGGCCAGTTCAGCTTCCAGCACAATGGCACCACCGTAGCGGTGCGCCTCTCGATTCTGCCGGTGGTCGATGGCCCACGGGTTGTGATGCAACTGGTCAACCCCCAGGCCAAGCTCTTGGCCGTCGAGCAGTTAGGACTCGATGAGGCCGCGCTGGCGTTGGTAAAGCAGCGGCTGGGCCACCCTCACGGACTGATCCTAGTGGCCGGCCCAATCTCAAGCGGCGTCACCACCACGCTCTATAGTCTGGCCACCGAGCTGGCTCGAGCGGTCTCGCTCTCGACGGTCGAGACGGCGGTGACGATGCGTCTAGCCGGCGCCAGCCAGACCGAGGTCGGCAGCGCCAAGGGCGCCGTCGCTGAGGGGCTCAAAGTGCTGCTGCGCCAAGAGCCCGGCGGCCTGATGGTGAGCGATCTGCCCGACCCGGCCGCCGCCGAGCTGGCCAGCCACGCCGCCGCCACCGGTAACCTCGTCTTGGCCGGCCTGCACGCCGCCAGCGCCGCCGGCGCCATTGCCCAACTACTCAACATGGGCCTCGAACCCTACATCGTCGCCTCGACCGTTACGCTGGTGATCGCCGAGCGGCTGGTGCGGCGACTCTGTCCGACCTGTCGCGTCCCCTACCAACCGGCCGTCAACGAGCTGGCCGAGTTCGGCTCGAAAGATCTGGCTGAGCAGACTGGCCAAGCACCGGCCGCCGAGCACCACGAGCTCGTCATTCAACCGGTTCATGATCTGGTGGCCGACCGATCGATCTTGGCGCGCCTCGCCCAAGATCCCGAGCTGGCCGATCGACCGGCCGGCGGCGAGATCGCTAGCGTCGTGCCCGCCGTGGCCGCCACGACACCACCACCCAGCGGCTCGATCCTTGAGCGCATCGCCCAAGATCCCAACATCATCGATCGGCCGGCCGGAGCCGTCGAGCTCTCGTCCGCTGCGCCACCGCCTCCCCCACCACCGGCCGTCGCTGCCACCCCAGCCGCCTCGGCCAGCGGCTTCTACCAACCGGGCGCCGGCTGCACTCAGTGCGGCCCCACCGGCTACAGCGGCCAGATCGGCATCTTCGAAGTGCTGGAGGTGACCGATCAACTCCAGAAGCTGATCGCCAGCGGTGCGGCGGCCGGCGAGATCGAGCTAGCGGCCGCCCAGACCGGCATGCGCACACTGCGCCAAGATGGGCTCTCCAAAGCCGCCAGCGGCCTCACCAGCCTCGCCGAGATCGAACGTGTCACCCGCAGCAGCTAGCGAGAGACGGCTTGTCCACCACAACCGTTTTATGGTAGCATCAGGGTAATCATAAGCAGTAAATGAGGGTCGGCTGAGGGTGCCAAAACGTAAGCAGAAGAATCAAGACGGCTTCACGCTCCTAGAGCTCTTGATCGTCATCGTCATCATCGCCATCCTAGCGCTCATCATCGTGCCGGGACTGACGAGCGCGCCCAAGAGCCGCCGCGACGTCACCCGTAAGAACGATCTAGCCAGCGTCAAGACGGCGCTCGATACCTATTATAATGACTACAACAGCTACCCCGGCGGCACCTACGCCGGGCTCGGCAAGGTGCTCGTAACGGCCTACCTACCCTCGATGCCGGGCGACCCCAAGGCCGGCCAGAGCTACAGCTACACCCCCTCGCCGGCCGGCTGTTCGCCTACGGCCACACCCTGTGCCAGCTACACGCTCGACGCCACGCTCGAGAACGGCAAGGATCCAGAGATCAAGGCCGGCACCACCAACACCTACGAGGTCACCAGCTCGGCCGTCCCGACCAGCTCGCAGTAGTTAGACTGACCAAAACTACGCTATAATTGGCTCGCGAGCAATCGCTATGCACCCCGACATGATGGGAGAGAGATGACGGCTATCGCTCCACTCGAACGCCCCCCCAAAAGGGCGGGGTTGGCCATGATTCGGTTCGTGCCGGACGGTGATGAGAACAACTTGGCGACGCGCCAAGGCAGTGAGATCACCGTCCATCGCGACTTCAGGGACGTCAAGGTCTACGAGCTGCAGGGCGGCGAGCAAGTGGTGATCGCCGGCGACGCATGGAGCGGCGACTACGGCGAACGAAGAACCGTCTTCGCTGGCACCGATGAGTCACCGTTCGCGACCGGCATCACTCAGGAGCACCTGCGGCGCCTCCAAGACGGGGGCGAAGAGGCCTTCTACCGCGGGCTGATGCCGTCGGTGATCCGGCGTCTCGAAGCCCTCCTCGGACCAAAGGTGGTCGACCGGCAAGGCGACATCGCGTGGGCAACGGTGGCCAAGGACGTGGTCGCCGTCGAGCAACTCCGGCCGGGACTGCTCGGCCTCGTGCCGATCACTTGGCGACGCGTCGAGAACGAGCCGATCTTGGACACGCGCCATCGTCTGACCGGTCACATCGCCAACGCCGGCGTCAGGATCAAGGTCAAGGGGCAGACGATTGTGACCCGTGGCTGTCGGCTGGCTTTCGGTCGACTGGACGCCGAGGATCACCGGTCCCGAGATCTCGCTCCTTCGGTCATCGCTCGAACTCCCGGCCTGCTGCCGTGGAGCACCGTCACCGATGCCCACGGCGTCGTCGTCGGCCACCTCGGCGACTGATCCGCCCTTGTGGCACCCTGTCGCTTGGCGTGTAGCACTCTGCTATGCGCCGAGCGGCAGCTTCTAATTTATACACCCTGTTATAAAGATGACTTTCTCAGCAGCCTAGACCTCGTGCGTCGACGGGCTGCTCTCGAGCGCCTCGTGGGCTTGCATGATCTGGTCGGCCAGCGCCTGCGGCCGCGGCACTTGATTGAAGACGAAGTGCTCTTGTTCACCAGCCGTCTCGATAACGATGTCGCCGTAGCCGAGCACGTTGGCAATGAGGCCGCGCTGCCGAGCCGTCACATCTTGCAGTTTGATCAGGCTAAACTGTGAGACGGTGTTATCGAAGAGGCCGCGCTTGGTGTACTCGACGAGATGGTGGTTGGTGAGCACGAGGCGGTTCTGGCGGTAGATCCACCACGAGAAGCCGGTGATGGCGATGATCAAAAGGGCCAGTGCGGCCAGCACGAGGCCGGTGTCGGCCGCTGGGATGTAGCGGGCCAAGGTCTGGCCGTAGCGGCCGGAGCTATAGACGAGCCCGAGCCAGACGAGCGCCAACACGATGCAGCTAAAGAAGATCGGTGCCACGTTGATCCAATGTTTGCGCGTTTGGGCGAGGACGGTCTCGTCGACTAGATTGGCGGGCATGGCTTCGGGCATGAGTCTTCCTTATGAATACGCTTTCATTATAACAGGCTGGGTTGATCGCCGGGCGGTGGCTCGATGCCGAGGTGGAGGTAGGCCTTCGGCGTGGCCCGGCGGCCACGGTTGGTGCGCTCGAGCAGGCCGAGGCGCAGCAGGAAGGGCTCGTGGACGTCCTCGATGGTGGCGCGCTCCTCGGAGACACTGGCGGCCAGCGTCTCGACACCAACCGGGCCGCCGCCGTAGTGATCGATGATGGCGGTGAGCAGGCGGCGATCGGCGGCGTCGAGGCCGAGCGGATCGATCTCGAGCAAGTCGAGGGCTTGGCGAGCCAGCGGGGCGGTGACCGCGGCCGAACCGTTGACCTGGCTGTAGTCGCGCACGCGCTTGAGCAGGCGGTTGGCGATGCGCGGCGTTAAGCGAGAGCGCGTGGCGATCTCACCGGCGGCGGCCGGCTCGATGGTGATGCCGAGGATGCGGGCCGAGCGGCGCAGGATCTGCTCAATCTCGGCCGGCTCGTAGTACTCGAGGCGGTGGATCATGCCGAAGCGGTCGCGGAAGGGCGCCGAGAGCGCGCCGGCCCGGGTGGTGGCGCCGATGATGGTGAACTTCGGCAAGTCGAGTCGGATCGACTTGGCTGAGGGGCCCTTGCCGAGCATGATGTCGATGCCGAAGTCCTCCATGGCCGGGTAGAGGATTTCCTCGACGGTGCGCGGCAGGCGATGGACTTCGTCGATGAAGAGGACGTCGCCCTCGCTCAAGTTTGTCAGGATCGAGGCGAGGTCGCCGGCCCGCTCGATGGCCGGGCCGGAGGTGACACGCAAGTTGGCACCCATCTCGCGGGCGATGACGCCGGCCAGCGTCGTCTTACCGAGCCCCGGCGGGCCATAGAGCAAGATGTGGTCGACCGGCTCGGTGCGAGCCTTGGCGGCGGCGATGGCATAGTGCAAGTTATCTTTGATGGCCTGCTGGCCAACGTAGTCTTTGAAGGCCCGTGGGCGCAGCGTCTCTTCGATCTGCTGCTCGTCTGGACTGTCTGGCGGCTCGGCCGCTAAGCGCTCAATCACTTGCCCAGCTCCCGCAGTGCTAACTTGATGCGCTCGGCCGGATCGGTGAGGCCCTCCGGCAGCTTCGCCACCGCCTCGGCCGCCAGTAGGCTCGGGTAGCCGAGGCCGATCAAGGCTTGGTAGGTCTCACCGCCGGCCAATGTACCACCATCGGTCGACTGATCGACCTTACCGCGCAACTCAACGATGATGCGCTCGGCCGTCTTCTTGCCGACGCCGGCGACGCCGCGCAGCACTTCCGGATCCCCAGCCGCCACGGCTCGGCGCAGATTCTCCAAGCTGCTGGCCGACAGGACGGCCAGTGCCACCTTCGGTCCGATGCCAGAGATGCCGACTAGCTGAACGAAGAAGGTCTTTGATTCTGCCTTTATAAAGCCATAAAGTGTATATTGATCGTCGCGAATCTGTTCATAGATGACCAGCGTCGTCTCGCCGCCGAGCTCGAGCGCCGCCAGATCGCTCGGCGTCATAAAGACCTCATAGCCAACGCCGCCGACCGCGACGATGGCCCAGTCGCTACCCGTCTCCTTAACTTTTCCAGTCAGTGTGGCGATCACTCCCTGATTATACAATGAAGTGACCAGAAGCTGGGTCGCTCTCGGTTCAAGCCGACTTGGTTGGTCGGCCGGGCAGGGTGGCGAGGATGGCTT
>CAYMAB010000043.1:0-5504 GCA_964388345.1 uncultured Candidatus Saccharimonadales bacterium | reverse complement strand
GTTCGATGATCCGGATCGAGCAGAGTGGCGGATCGAGGCCTTCATGGCTGATCGTTAACCGTTATAATGAATGGTATGCCCGTAGGATTCGTTATCATCATGGCCAAGTTGGCCGGCTGGCTGACCCGCCGCTTCGGCCGCGGTGACGGCAACGCGCTGCCGGGTCTCGTGGCCGAGCGGCTGCGGCCAGACATAGTGCCGGTGCTGGCTCGGAAGCTGAAGGATGGCGTCGTGCTCATCACCGGCACCAACGGCAAGACCACCACGACCCAGATGGTCACGGCCATCCTCGGCCAAGATCACGGCCGCATCGTCACCAACCGGGCCGGCTCCAACCTCAATCGCGGCCTGGCCTCGGCCTTGATCGCCGCCACCGATTGGCGCGGCCATCTGGCGGCCGACCTCGGTGTCTTCGAGCTCGATGAGGCCGTCTTTGCTAAGGTCGCCCCGAGCCTCAAACCGAAGTTGGTGGCCGTCTTGAACCTCTTTCGCGATCAGCTCGACCGTTACGGCGAGCTTGATACGATCGCGGTCGGCCTCGGGCGGGCGCTGGCGGCCACCGAGGCCGAGGTGATCTTGAACGCCGACGATCCCTTGGTGGCGAGCCTCGGCCGCGGGCTCGGCCGGCGCGTCCACTACTTCGGCGTCGAGGCGGCCGGCCAAGCCAAGTTACCGGAAGATCTGGCCGCTGATTCCCAGAACTGCCCAGTCTGTGGCAGCCTCTTGGACTATCGCCAACGCTACTACGGCCATATCGGCGTCTATAGCTGCCCGACCGGCGACTTCGAGCGCCCTAGGCCGGCCGTCAGTGCCACTTTCAGGAGCGGCGACATCGATGGCCAGAGCTTCACGATCACCTCTGGCAAGGACGAGGCCAGCATTGGGCTGCGATTGCCCGGACTCTACAATCTCTATAACGCACTGGCCGCCGCTGCGATCGGGTTGCGACTCAAAGTCGAGCTTGGCCAAGTCGCCAGCCGCCTCGCCAACTTCTCGGCCGCTTACGGCCGAGCTGAGCGAGTCGAGGTTGACGGGCGGCACCTTCACCTGCTCCTAGTGAAGAACCCGACCGGTTTCAATCAGATCATTCAGACCTTTCTCTTGGCCGATCGAACGGCGCCGCTGCTCATCTCGGTTAACGACCAGATCGCCGATGGCCGCGACGTCTCGTGGCTCTGGGACGTGGCCTTCGAAGTCATCGCGGCCCGTCCGCGCCCGATCGTCGCTAGCGGCATTCGGGCGGCCGATCTGGCGCTGCGGCTGAAGTATGCCGGGATCGACTGTGAGGTGGCGACCGACGTCGAAGATGGGCTACGGCTCTTCTTGGCCAAGGCCGAGCCCGGCGCCACCGGCTTCATCCTGCCGACTTATACCGCCATGCTCGAACTGCGAGGCCTCTTGGCTGAGCGCGCTACATTGAGGGGGGTCAACGAATGAGCCAGCAGCATCGGTTGACGATCGCCCACCTCTATCCGGCCGAGATGAACATCTATGGCGATCGCGGCAACATCTTGGCACTGGTCAAGCGGCTGGAGTGGCGCGGTATCGGTGTCACGGTCGAGGCGGTTGAGGTCGGCCGCCCTTATGACTTCACCGCTGCCGACCTCGTCTTTGGTGGCGGCGGCCAAGACCGTGGCCAGTTGCTGGTGGCCGAAGACCTTCAGGGCCGCCGAGCCGAGCTACACCGAGCGGCCAAGGCTGGCACCGTCATGTTGGTGGTCTGCGGCCTCTACCAGCTCTTCGGCCGCCAGTTCACGACTCAGAGCGGCCAAGTCTTACTGGGTATCGGCCTCTTCGATGCCGAAACGGTCGCGACGACCGAGCGGTTGATTGGAAACGTTGTAGAAGAGACAGCCTTTGGCCGCACCGTCGGCTTTGAGAATCATAGCGGCCAGACCACTTTGGGCGAGAGCCAAGCGCCGCTCGGCCGGGTCACCAAGGGTAGTGGCAATGATCAGAAGAGTGGCATAGAGGGGGCCGTGAGCGGTAACGTCTTCGGCACCTACTTGCACGGCCCGATCCTACCGAAGAATCCGATCTTGGCCGACCAGCTGATTAAGTTGGCGCTGGCCCGCAAGTACCCGAAGCTGACGCTGCGGCCGCTCGACGATCGGCTCGAAACCGCCGCCGCCACGGTGGCCGCCAGCCGGCCACGGTGAGCCGATCAACAGAGTTGGCCGCCAGCTGACGATTGTTTTTAGGTCTCGTCTTGGTATACTTTAAGGTACGAGCTAAGGGGAGTCGATCGTGTTCGAACACTTATTTGGATCAAAGACGCGCGTCAAACTGTTGAGTCTCTTTCTCAACAATCCTGATCGTTCCTATTACGTACGCGAGATCACTCGCAAGATCGACGAGCAGATTAACTCGGTGCGCCGCGAGCTCTACAACCAACTCAGCATCGGCATCATCCACTCCGATAGCACCAACAACCGCCTCTACTATGAGATCAACCAGAAGTACGAGTACTATGATGAGCTGCGGCGCATCTTCACCAACATCCCGATCAAGAGCAAAGACCTGAAGGAGACCAAGGAGGAGGAGCAGATCGCTAAGCGCTTGCGCACCACCGGCACCGTCGAGCTGGCCTTTCTAACTGGCTCGTTCGTGCGCGACCCGTACGTGAGTGTCGATGTGTTGGTGATGGGCGACGTCAATCGTAGCAAGGTCGCCAAGGTCATCGGCGAGATGGAGAAGGAGGTTGGCCACGAACTCAACTACGTCATCTTCAGCCCGCAAGAGTACGACTACCGGGTGGCGCTGAACGACCGCTTTCTGTCTGATGTCATGACGGCCAAAAAGATCATCATCCTTGATACCAATCAGGCTCAACTGACGGCCGAGGCCGAGCGGCTGCACGAAGGCGCCGAGACGGTGCCGCTGAAGGTCATCGGCGCGCCGGCTACCGCGGCCGAGAACGGAGCGACCGATGGAGATTAGTCAGCTCGGCAGCGGTGCAGTGCGCTTGAGTGCTCGCAATGTCAATCTTGTGTGTGCGCCGTCGCCGGTCAAGCTGGCCAGCGGGATTCTCGCACTGACAGATGCCAGCAGCGATACCGCCACCGCTAACCCAGAGGTGATGGTGATCGATGGGCCGGGGGAGTACGAGGTTGGTGGTGCCCTCATCACCGGCGTGGCCGGCGCGCCGGCGGCCGAGGCCGCAGACAGCCTGAAGGCACCGACCAGCTACGTCTTCGCGGCCGAGGATGTGACGGTGGGCTACCTAGCGGCCGGCGCCGGCGCGCTCGGCGATCAGCAACTCGAGGCGCTCGGCCGGGTCGATGTGCTCGTGCTGCCGGTCGGTACCGGTGGCTTTGGGCCAACCGCTGCCGCTACCGTCATTGGCCAGATCGAGCCACGTTATATTCTACCGGTGCCCAGCGCTGCGGCCAGCGGCGCCGACTGGGCTGAGCCCTTCCTAAAGGAAGTCGGGGCCAAGCCGGAGAAGGTGGCCAAGCTCAGGCTGGCCGCCAAGGATCTGCCAGAGGAACCAGTGGTCGTCTTGTTGGATAAAGAGGCGGCTAAGTCGTAGCGACGGGAGCTTTGGCCTTCTCGGCCTCGGCACGTTGATACTTGGCCAGCGTGCGCCAGCAGCTGGTGCAGATCTTCACTTGAATACGGGCGCCACCGAGCTCGAGTCGGTGTCGCTGGAGGTTGGGCTTCCAGACCTTGTTGGTCTTACGTTGCGAGAAGCTGACGTTGTGACCGAACTGCTTGCCCTTACCACAGATGTCGCAGGAGTATGCCATAATTTTGCAACCGATTAAAAACCCAATAATGATAGTTCAATCTGGAGCATAAGTCAACGCTCGGTTGAGCCGAAGGCCTGGGGTGACACCAGAGGAGGGCTCCCATACCACGCGCAGGGCCTGACCCGAGCATGTGGTGTGGGACACCGACGGTGGCAGGACCCGCAAGAGAGCGATCTGATCGATTTCCATCTGCTACAATGGGCCTAATGTCTATCGTCTTCATCCTCATTGCGCTGGTTCTATCGATCACGCTGCACGAGTTCGCCCACGCCTACGTCGGTGCCTACTTGGGCGACGAGACGGCTCGGCGCCAAGGCCGCCTGACGCTCAACCCGCTGGCCCACATCGATCCGCTGATGACGGTGCTCTTGCCGCTCTTCTTGATTCTGGCTCACTCGCCGGTGATCTTCGGGGCGGCTCGGCCGGTGCCCTTCAACCCGTGGGCGGTCCGTTATGGCAAGTGGGGCGTAGTGTTGGTGGCGCTGGCCGGACCGGCCACCAACCTCTTCATCGCCGTCTTTCTGGCGCTCTGGCTGCGCTTCTTTAACCTGCCGCCCGTAGCTGTTAATCTGCTCGTTACCATCATCGTGGTGAACGTCGCCTTCTTCATCTTCAACCTGATCCCGTTTCCGCCGCTCGATGGCTCGCGGCTGCTCTACGCCGTTGCTCCGCTTGGCTTGCGCAGCGTGATGGACCGGATTGAGCGAATGGGCATCATTCTCTTTGCGCTGCTGCTCTTCGTCCTCTTCCCGCTGATCAGTCCGCTGATCGCTAGACTCAGCGGAGAGCTTCTGCAGATCCTCGTGCCGGGATTGACTGGCCTGTCGACCTAGAACGCGCTAAAATGGAGCCAACTCTGCCGTCGTGGTGGTGAGGTAACTTTCCTTGTTACGTTTCACTCGGGAGTTCTAGATTGTCTGGCGCCGTGGCGTCATGACTGCGGACACCCACCTGCTTTTCTAGAGCAGGGAAACTGTCCGAACTACCCTGCAGCAGAGGGCTTTATCGATCAATCGCAGCCGGCTGGCCCACCGCCGGCTGTTATCGTTCGGGGTGCTCTGCTATAGTGGGGGCGCCCTTAGATGTGCAAGGAGGCTTCGGATCTTGCCGAACCAACCGAGCGATACCGTCATCACTTTCACAATCAACATCGAGATCGGTTCCGAAACCGAGCGCGAACTGGCCGAGATGCTTCGGTGCCAAGTCAGGCACCGGGGAGTCAGCGGTAACAAGCACGAGTACCTCTTGGAGTTTCGTGATGCGATGGCGGCCGATCGAGCCCGCGATGGCGTCGAGTACTGGTGCGCTGCCTACGAAGAAGAGGATGATCTGCCCAACCATCCCCTGATCTGGCGGCAGCGTCGTCGCCTGATTGTGGTCTGGATGCCATCGATCTTGCCAACGGCGGACTGGCTGGTCGATCGTTTAGACGAGCTGCACATTGAGCTCTCCAGCCGGCCTCAAGTCGAGGTAATCGAGGAGATCGGTGCGACCGTCACGGTTCTGATGCTCCATTCGGCGACCGAGGCCGACGGCGTCTACGACACCATCCGTCAGTATGAGTTGGTCTAGGTGATCGGGCGTGCTGGCCTAGAGCAGGGAGATCCCGCTCTAGGCCAGTCGGCTTTTTATGGCCTAGCCGCTGGTGTACAATCGCCAGAGCGGATCGGTTAGTGGTCGCGAAATAGTTTACATGTAAAGTACCGGGGTGTGGCGCAGTTGGTAGCGCGTACGGCTGGGGGCCGTGAGGTC
>CAYMAB010000042.1:0-5522 GCA_964388345.1 uncultured Candidatus Saccharimonadales bacterium | reverse complement strand
GCCTACGGCAAGCACAGCAAGGGCCTCTACCGCGTCCATCAGTTCAATAAGCTTGAGCTCTACGTCTTCTGTAGCCCCAAGGACAGTGACGAGTGGCTCCAAGCGTTGGTCAAGACCGAACGGGAACTGGTCGAGGCCCTCGAGATCCCGTACCGCCTGACGCGAACGGCCGCCGGCGACATGGGCGCGCCGCACTACCAGAAGTACGATCTTGAGTACTGGAGCCCGGTCGACGGCACCTACCGTGAGCTGACCAGTGCCAGCAACTGCACCGATTACCAAGCCCGTCGCCTCGGCATTCGCACCCGTGATGAGGCCGCCAAGACGATCGTCGCCCACACGCTCAACGCCACCGCTATCGCTTTCAGTCGCGTTGCCATCGCGCTGCTGGAGAACCACCAGCGGCCTGATGGCAGAGTGGCGATCCCAGCGGCGTTGGCACCTTACTATGGAGGCTCTGAGTTATGATCAAACTGCACATCACCGATAAAGACTTCGAGTTGAGCGACAAGATCACCGAGTACGTCGAGCGCAAGATCGGCGGGCTCGATAAGTATCTGCCGCGGAGCGTTCACGACGTCGAGGGGCGCGTCATCCTCGAGCGCGACCGCTCTGGCCGCGAGGGCAATCAGTTCGTCTGTGAGGCGACGCTGCAGATTCCCGGGCCGAACGCCGAGGCTAGAGAGGCGACCGTCAACATGTACGCCGCCATCGACATCGTCGAGGCCAAGCTGAAGGTCCAGATCAAGAAGTTCAAGGACAAGCACCGCCCCGGCCGCCTGCGCCGCAGCAAGGCGGTGGTGCGGCGGCTGCTCGGTCGCGAGGAGACCGCGCTCTAGTCCTAGCGGCACTCAGATGGTAAAATAGCGGCTTGTAAGTAGGAATATCGACTTTTGAGTTTATTGACCAAGGTTATGGGCGATCCGAACGCGCGCGAGCTGAAGCGGCTCGAAGTGATCGTGGCGCGGATCAACGAACAAGAGGCGTGGGCCAAGCACTTCAGTGACGCTGGCATCATCAAGCAGACGGCTGCCTTCAAGCAGAAGGTCGAGCAAGGCGAGGCTATCGATGATCTCTTGCCGCAGGCCTTCGCGCTGGCTCGCGAGGCCGGCCGGCGTAGCCTCGGTCAGCGCCACTTCGACGTCCAGCTGATGGGTGGGGTGGTGCTGCACGAAGGCAAGATCGCCGAGATGCGCACCGGCGAGGGCAAGACGCTGGTGGCGACGGCGCCGGTCTACCTAAATGCCCTCAGTGGTAAGGGTGTCCACGTCGTGACGGTCAACGATTACTTGGCCCGTCGCGACGCCGGCTGGATGGCCCAAGTCTACCATGCCCTTGGCCTCTCGACGGGAGTGATCATTCACGATCAGGCGTTGATGTACGATCCGGCCTACGACTCTAAGGAGCACAGCGACGAGCGGCTCAACCACCTGCGCCCGGTCAACCGAGTCGAGGCTTATGCCTGCGACATCACCTACGGCACCAACAACGAGTTTGGCTTCGACTACCTGCGCGACAACATGGTCGACGACGCCACTAAGATGGTCCAGCGGCCGCTCAACTACGCCATCGTCGACGAGGTCGACTCGATCCTGATCGACGAGGCCCGTACGCCGCTGATCATCTCGGCGCCGGCTGAGGAGAGCACCGACAAGTACTACCAGTTCTCGAAGCTGGCCGCCCGCCTGACCCCAGAGCGCGACTACAACGTCGACGAGAAGCTCAAGGCCGTCTCCTTGACCGACGAGGGGATCGAGGCGATCGAGAAGATTCTCGGTGTCGACAACGTCTACGAGTCGGCCCGAGCCGACGACGTTCATCATATAGAGCAGTCGCTCAAGGCCCAGGCCATCTTTAAGCGCGACCGCGACTATGTGGTGCGCGGCGATGAGGTCATTATCGTCGATGAGTTCACCGGCCGCCTCATGCCCGGCCGTCGCTATAGTGAGGGGCTGCACCAAGCCATCGAGGCCAAGGAGGGGGTGCGGATCCAACAGGAGTCGCTGACGCTCGCTACCATTACTTTTCAGAACTACTTCCGACTCTATCAGAAGCTGGCCGGTATGACCGGTACGGCCGCCACCGAGGCCGAGGAGTTTGGCAAGATCTACGAGCTCGAGGTCACAAGCATCCCGACGCATCGCAACATGGTTCGCCGCGACCTGCCCGACCGTATCTACAAGACCGAGGTGGGCAAGTTTCGGGCGGTGGCCCGTGACGTTAAGGATCGCCACGATAAGGGTCAGCCGGTCTTGCTCGGCACCGTCTCGATCGAGAAGAACGAGCTGATGAGCCGATTCTTGAAAGAGGCGGGCGTGCCGCACCAGATGCTCAACGCCAAGAACAACGAGGGTGAGGCCGAGATTGTGGCCGGGGCCGGCCGCCGCGGTGCCGTCACGCTGGCCACCAACATCGCCGGCCGCGGTACCGACATCGTACTCGAAGACGGCGTGGCCGAACTGGGCGGCCTGCACGTCGTCGGTACCGAGCGCCACGAGTCGCGCCGGATCGATAACCAGTTACGTGGCCGCAGTGGCCGCCAAGGCGACCCCGGTTCGACTCAGTTCTACGTCTCACTCGAAGACGACCTGATGCGCATCTTTGGCAGCGACCGCATCGCCGGCCTCATGACGACGCTCGGTATCGACGAGGATACCCCAATCGAGAACGGCGTCGTCAGTAAGTCACTCGAAAGCGCCCAGAAGAAAGTCGAGGGTCACAACTTCGACATCCGTAAACAACTGGTTGAGTATGACGACGTCATGAACCACCACCGCGAGGCCGTCTACGAGCGCCGCCGCCGCGCCCTCACAAACGCCAACCTGCGCCCCGAGATCGAAGAGATGCTGGCCGACGAGTTCGAGTCCATCTTGACGGCTCACACCGATGTGCGCACCGACGTGCTTGATATCGAGCCGGCCCTTGGAGCCATCGGTGCCATCATGCCGGTCGACCAGAAGTTGGCCGATGCGCTCGGTCGGGCCCATAAGTCCGAGCAGATGGAGATTCTAACCGAAGCGGCCCACCGGGTCTACGACCAGCGCGAGGCCAGCTTCACCCCGGCCGGCATGCGCGTGGCCGAGCGGCTGAGCTACCTGCGCACCCTCGACAGCCTCTGGATCGAGCACCTCGAGGCCATGGACGGGCTGCGCGAGGGCATCGGCCTGCGCGCCATCGGTCAACGCGAACCATTGGTGGAGTATAAGCGTGAGGGCTTCCGGCTCTTCCAGAGCTTGATGGGCCTGATGGAGCGTGAGCTGGCCAACCTGATCTTTAAGGTCACCATCACGCCGATCAATGCCGATGGCTCGATGGCGACCGGCCCAATCGAGACGGCGTTGACTAGGGCGGCCAGTGCCGCCACCGCCAGCTCCGGCGCGCCCGATGAGGCTAAGCCAGCGCCGAAGCGGGCCGATGCCAAGACCAAGGAAGTTGGCCGCAACGACCTCTGCCCCTGCGGCAGCGGCCTCAAGTATAAGAAGTGCGGCCTAATCAACGCTCCTGAGCACCTAGCTAGAATGAAACAGAGCCAGATCGGCGGTTAGCGGCCTTGGGCGATCTGCTATCATAACGGTATGAGAGTCGCGATCTTAGGATATGGTGTCGAGGGCAAGGCGGCCTACGACTACTGGCTGGCCAAGGGAGACGAGCTAGCCATCTTCGGTGAAGACCCGGACATGAAGGTCCCGGCCGGTGCCAAGGTCACGATTGGCCCGCGGGAGGACTGGCCGCTGGACGATTTCGATCTGGTGGTGCGCTCACCGGGGCTGCGGTTGGTTGGCCAGAAGATCAAGCCGCCGGTCACCTCGATCATCAAGGAGTTTCTGGCGGTCTGTCCGGCGCCGATCATCGGCGTCACCGGTACCAAGGGCAAGGGGACGACGACGACCCTGATCGCCGAGATCCTGCGGGCGGCTGGCCGAACGGTTCACGTCGGCGGCAACATCGGCTGCCCAGCTCTCGAGTTCATCACCGACGTCAAACCGAACGATATCGTCGTCCTTGAGCTCTCAAGCTTCCAGCTGATGGACGTTGATCGCAGCCCCCACATCGCCGTCTGCCTGATGATCGCTTCCGAGCACCTCAACTGGCACGCCGATATGCATGAGTATGTCCAGGCCAAGGCCAACATCTTTCGCTTCCAGAAAACTGGTGATCTGGCCGTTTATAATGCTCAAAATGAGTACAGCACCGAGATCGCTCGGCTCTCGAAGGGAACCAGATTGCCCTATCTGGACAAGGCCGGGGCCTATATAGAGGAGGGGATGGTCAAGTTTCAGGGTACGGCTATCTGTCCAACAGATCAGGTGGCGCTATTGGGTGCCCACAACCTCGAGAACGTCTGTGCGGCCGTGGCCGCGACCTATGGTCTCGTAGGCGCAGTTGAGCCCCTACAACAAGCCATAAGGGCTTTCAAGGGCCTCGAGCACCGCCTCGAGCTTGCCGGTGAGGCCGGTGGCGTGAAGTACTACGACGACTCGTTCTCGACCACGCCAGAGACGGCCATCGCCGCCATTCGTGCCTTCGAGCAGCCTAAGGTCTTGATTCTGGGCGGCTCCGACAAAGGCTCGGACTACCATGAACTGGCCAAGGTGGTGCAGGCCAGTAACGTGCGGACCGTCGTGGCCATCGGCGAGATGGCCGACCGAATCACCGGTGACCTCAAGGCCGCCGGCTTCAGCCACATCGTCACTGGCCCAGCCACTATGGAGAAGATTGTGCAAAGTGCTAAAGCTTCAGCGCAGGCGGGGGACGTAGTACTATTGAGTCCGGCCTGCGCCAGCTTCGGGCTCTTCACCGATTATAAAGACAGGGGAGAGCGGTTCAAGCGGGCGGTCAGAACCTTAAGCACTTAGAGACTCGCACAAGTATCACGCTAATGTTTATGAATTAGCATAAAAGTGATTGACAAAGTTTGGGGGTTGTGTTATGTTGGGTTATCACTCCGATTGGACTGAAGCGGTGAGGTGGAGATAATCCATCACATCGTCGTGGTCTTCTCGGACGGCCCTTGAAAGCTGAATAGTCAAAGGTCATTAAGACCGAAACACCAAAAGTTAGGCTCCATCTTGCGAGCAGGACTCTGCATGCGTTCGTCTGCCGCCCAGACAGCGTATGCAGGCTCTTGCTCGCATAGATTGGAGCGAAGACAAATAGTTCGTCGCCTCCGTTCGCGGGGGCTGATACCAAGGTCTCGCTCGCTCCGGGAGGGGCGAGTTCGCTAGTAGCCTTCGGGCCAACAGCGAGCACGCCCCGCCCCGCGAGAGGGCAGAATCCCGAAATCAGTCCCCCGAGCCGCAATCGCGGCTCATGAACGAATTGGAGGTGGCCACCGTGGCCAAACGCATCACGACGTTGGCGGCCGCGCTGAAACGAGATCCCGATGATCTGCTCAAGGAGCTGATCCAGAAGGGTCTCGCCAAGCCGAACGCCTCCATCAACGTTGCCATCGAGTACACCGACGACACCTTGACGGCCGCTCTGAACCAGAGCGACCCGAACGGCGGCGGCGGAGACGACGA
>CAYMAB010000041.1:0-5534 GCA_964388345.1 uncultured Candidatus Saccharimonadales bacterium | reverse complement strand
CCAGCTCTTGGGTGTTGAGCGGGATGGCCCGAACGCCGATTTGGTTGAGGCCGGAGGCCACCAGCGAGACGCGCTGGCTGAGCTCCTTCTTGTACTCGACGAAGTCTTGCTCACTGACGGTGGTGACGTGGCCGGTCTTGAACGTGCCGGCCAGCGTGCTGAAGAAGCCGGTCTTGGAGATGACCGGTGGGAAGTACGGCACCACGACGTAGAACTGCTTGTCCATGATGTTGACCTCTTCGATCAGCAGTTTGATGTTGACGATGTAGTCTTCCATTAAGAGGCCAAGCAGCTCGTTGCTCTGGCCCGTCCGCAGCGCCGTCAACTTCTCTAGGTAGCTATCGAGGTCGACGCGGCGCGAGTGCACCTCGATCTGGATCGGAAAGTGCAGTGAGTTGATGAAGCCTTGGTAGGCGTACTCGACGGAGTCTTGCTCGCGCGTGCTCATTAGGTCGAAGTTGATGGCGCTGGCCAGCACAACCGAGCGCAGGCTGCCGTCTTTGAGTACGACAATACCGTCCTTGATCTCGCTGATGATCAGGCTGTTCTGCGTACTCTTTAACTGGTCTTTAGGGCTGGTGGTCTGTGGCATTGCGGATACTAACAGATTGCCCCTCTTGCAGTGGTGCTTGGCGATTGGCCTGCCGGGCGATCCGACTGACTGAGAGGTCACTATTCTCCATTGCTGTCTTGAGTATACCATCCAACGGGTTGACCGTCATCTCGCTTGCGCTTACTTCGCCGCCGGTCTGAGTCGGCTGATTCACCCCCGCGGCGGCTTGGTTGACGGGGTTGGGTGCCGGCCTGCCGGCCTTCTGCGGCTGGCTGTCGGCTGCCGGTATCACGACGTTGGAGGCCGGCACGCCGGTGACCGGCCCAGCCGGCCCAGCGGCCCGGTGCGTCTTGAGCTTGGTCAGCGCCTCCTCGCGAATCGACTTGGCGGCGTCTTGGATCAGCGTGCCGAGGTTGTGGGCGCCGGGATTGTTCTGGAAGTCGAGAATGTCGTCGGCGGCGCTGACATCGTTTGGCGTCGGGGCGGCCGCGGCCGGTAGATCGGGCACCACCAACCGATCGCCGGCCTCCAGCACCGCCCCCCCGGTCGGCTCTTGCACGGCCTCCTCTTTACTCCCCCACCCCCGCGTGTCGACGACTTGGCTCAAGCGTTCGAGCTGGCTGTAGATCTCCTGCGGGTCGCGCTGGGTCTGCTCCTTCACGATCTTCGGCGGCTCGACCTTGAAGACCTCCACGATCGGCTCCTTCTCCCAGACCCGTTTGCGCGGCTTGGCTAGAAAGCTGGTGAGCGAGAGGAAGAGCGCCTCGAACGGCTGATCGTGGCGTTGGTAGAGCCCTAATAATAAGAAGAGAGTCGTCGGTGGCAGGCCCACAAGGATCATCACTAGCGGCAGTTTGCGCAGCAGCGCGAAGCTGAGCAGCGCCCACGCCACGCCGATGACGGTGTAGATGAACTGCTTGATCGTCAGTGAGCCGATGATCTTATCTTCGGCCTCGACGTTTTGGGGAACTTTGTATTGGCCCATGGTTCTATCCTATCAGACTAAATCTTCTCGATGCTCTCTACTAGGCCGGCCTCTTCGCCCCTGACTGTGTTCATCAGCCTTGGATCGGCGTGTAATTGACCGGCAATGTCTGAGAGCCTCGTGATATTATCTGCCACCGTCTGGCCGGCCACACCCGTGGCAGAAGGCGAGGTGTCGGTTTTGAGTCTTGCGCCGTATTCCAGCATGGTGCTGAGTGCGTCCTTCTTCTGGGTGGCCATCTGGGCCTTGGAGATCTTACTGGCGAACTTATCCAGCTTTTGGTCGAGCTTGCCGCCTTCGAGCAAGTAGCCGGCCTTATCGCTGAAGTCGCTCCACTTCTCGCTCTTAGCGCGGTCCCAAGCGATGGACTTGTCGACCGAGCCGTCCCTAGCCAGCTCATTTAGCTCTGGTATATCACCCCTGTCGAGCATCATCTGCATGGCCGCTTGCTTTTGGTAATCGGATCCATCACTAGCAGCTGCAAGCAGGTGGGCGCCTTTATCAAAGTCCGAGTCATTCTTAAAGCCATTATCGAGCTGAAGCGCCAGCTTGTTACGCTCGGCCTTGACTTGGTCTTCTTGGGCCTTGCGAGACATCTCGGCCAGCCGGCTGGTGCTGGCACCGGCCATCATGCCTCTTGATCGCAGCCTGCTGAAACCACCCTGCGAGTAGAGGTCTCCGGCCTTAATCTGGCGCTTGGCTAGGCTGGTCTTGGCGCGTTCGGCATTGAACTCGTTCCAACGTTTCTTGGCTGGAGATCGCGCCGCACTGCTGAGGCCGCTGGCCTTGGCGGTGACGTAGCCGCCGACGGCCGCCATGGCGCCACCGGCCCACTTGAACGTCCACGGTACGGCGAAGAAGGCCAGTGTCGGTAGGATGGCGGTGACGAATCCGTTGAGCGTCTGGCTGGCACTGCCACCGAAACTGCCGTTGCCGAGGCTGTTGGCGACGCCGGCTAGGGCGAAGATCAAGACGATCAGCGGGTACATGAGGAGTAGTCTCAGTAGCATCTTCCACCACGTCTTGAACATGCTCTCGGTGTTTGGCAGCACCCAAGCCATTAGGGCTAGTGGCGCTATAACGATCAAGACGGCGAGGATTAAGCGGCGGATGACGAGCGTAATGAATACACCGAGCACCGAGATGACGGCGCTGAGCAGCACCAAGAGCACCGGGATGATCAGCCCGATGCTGATAGCGATGGCGCCACCAATGCCAACGCCTAGGCCGGCGAGGATGCCACCGGTGGCAGCGTTGAAGCTGGCTGATGGCCCACCGACCGGAGCCGTCTTGATAGCGGCACTGATGATACCAGAGGTGCCGGCGCCCAAGATGTTGGTGATGTCGACGGCCAGCTGCATCAGTACCCAAGAGAACTGTACCAGAATGGCCGCCGCCACCAGTCGCGGCAGCATCTTCTTGATGGCGTAGTTATCGAGCCCGATAGAGAGCGTGTTGGAGAAGATGATGACGAGGAAGATGATGACGAAGAAGACATCCGAGAGTTGGCGCAGGCTGCTCCAAACGGCGTAGATCTGCGGCTGGCCGTGCTGAGTCAGGGCGCCGGTCTGGAGTAGGGTTACGACTCCACCCTCCAGCCAGTGGAAGAAGCCGTTGACGGTCTGGATGAAGGGGCAGAGCACCCAGCCCCAACCGCCCTCGATCTGGCAGGTGGAGTTGGGGGTGGCCTTCGGTGCGGGGCTGTTGCTGACGCCGCCGCCGAGCTGGTTGGCCTGCGAGTCCGGGCCGGCCACGCGAATGCTCTGGAGCTTGCCTTGGTTCGGTCCATCGACGGCCTGCATCACGACGTTCAGCGAGTTGGCGCCGAGGTTCGCAAGGTCGGTCGGCGTCAGCGGGTTGAGGCCGTGCGGGCCGCTTGACGTGTAGAGCGAGAGGTTGCCGTTGCAGCCGTCGTTACGAAACTGGTTCGGGCTGAGCGTGGTGCACCAAAAGAACGACTTGGGGCTGTTGGTCTGCTGGAAGACGTTGTTGATGCTGGTACCGTCGTAGGTGTAGGTGATGTTGAAGTTGTCGAGGGTCGATGGGTCGATGAGGTTGCGCAGCAAGATACCGTGGTTGCCACCGCTGGTGGCGGAGTCGCCATTGCAGAACCAGCCGAAGCCATTGCCGGCGTTGCTGAATTCGGCGTTGGCGCCATTACTGCAACTGACGCCGGAGCCGGACAGCTGGCTCGATTCGATATCGATGAAGAACTCGGCCGGACTCAGGAAGTTGCTGATGGTGGTGGTGCTGACCTCGCCGGTGTGGGTGCCGAAGACATCCTTGGTGCTGGCGATGGCGGCCTCGTTGAAACGGATCAGCTGAGTGTCGTCACTGCACTTATTGCCGATGCAGTGGCCGTAAGAGTAGCCGTCATCGGCGTTGCTGTCGGTGACGATGAAGTTATCGCCGAAGAACTGGGTCCACAGGAAGTTCGGCGAGAGCTGCGTGATCGGCAGGCCGGGCGGAGCGCTGCAGTTACCGGAGCCACCGTTATAGGTGATCTGCATGTCGGCGCGATCGATGATGGTGATGGTGAAGAACTTGCTGGTGAAGAGGCCATTACGGTTCGGCAGCTCGCAGAGCTTGTCGATGTTCTGATCGGCGTGGGCGGTTGGGGCACCGAACGGCTTTGCTAGTGAGTTCAGAGCTGGGGCTAGGGCCAACAATAAAAAGGCCGCAAGCAGCCCAAGACGCCAGTGTCCTCTCACCTTCTTCATATTGCTTATGGTACACCAATCGAGGTGCGAAATAAATTGCCGCTAGAATGCGGAAGGCCCCGCCGCAGTCCGCCGAAGCGGACCGAGACGGGGCCAATCCCCCTAGAAGCTCCTCAGCAGGCGCGCCGATGATCGGCGCCGAACTGGGGAATGCCGTTGTTGAAGACCAAGAAGCCTTGGTACATCCCGACTTGGACGCCGCAGAGGCTGTAGCCGTTGACCGTCACGTCATACGTTCGCACGTACGGGTGGGCCGTGTCGATCGGGTGATCGACGAGGGTCGACTTGAACGTGCCACTGCCGAACGGGTTGTAGTTCCCGTAGGTGATGTAGTGCTCGGCCTCGCTGTCGTTCGGCCGGTCGACGGTGTAGAGGCAGGAGATGTCGCGGTGGTAGACGGCTTGCTGGAGGATGTCCAGCATCGTCGTCACGGCGCTGTCGTCGATCAGGCTGCCGGTGCTCGGTGCGACCACCGGCCCGATCGTGCACTTGGTGCCGTCGATCCGGCCACTCGGCGTGGCGAACTTGGTGCTGCCGTGGTCGCTGGCCGGTCGCGGTCGCACGAACACGAAGGCGACGCCGGCCACCGCGATCACCAAGAGCAGGGCGATCAGGATGGTTGGGAAAGGTCGCCGGTTCGGCGGCGATGGCGGCAGGTACTGGCCCTCAGGGGCCGAACGAGTGATGGTGGCCACGAGGGGCTCCTTTATCTGTCGGGGGTGCGAACCGCGGGCGCGGCTCGCCAACGATTGACCCCTATTCTACACCAAAACGCCTATGTTGTCAATAGGCTTTTATCAGGTGTGTAAAGAGGCTTACAGGTTGGCAGGGTCTGGGCGAGTGCCAGCCGGCGGCGGCGTGCGTCGGAGCGCCTGCTTGATGATGGCCTGCTGCTCGGCACCGATGCTCGGGCCACCTTGGCTACCCATGATACTGATGAGCGTGTCGCGGCTCTCACGGCTGGCCGCCAAGCGATCGAGGATGCCGGTGCGGGCCATCTCTTCGATGGCCGGCTTGGTGTACTCGGTCCAGTTGCCGGTGGTCTTCTTGGCCACGAACTTCTCCAAGCCTTCGACGTCGAGGTTGCCATTGATGTCGGTGAAGGCCAAGTTCACGTTGGTCTTACGGGCACCCTCACGCGCATCGTGCCAGACTTGGCGCGAGATGTACTGGCCGGCCTTGGTGTTCTGGGTATAGGTCTGCAACTGTGTACGATCGAGCGTATCGAGGACGTCGAAGTCTGATAGTTTCTTGACGGCCGCCGCCCGGGCCGCCG
>CAYMAB010000040.1:0-5639 GCA_964388345.1 uncultured Candidatus Saccharimonadales bacterium | reverse complement strand
TCAATGAAGACGTCCTCGAGGTTGGCCTGCTCGACCTTACGCTCTTTCTTGAAGCCGCGGCCGAGCAGCTCCTTGACCAAGTGGGCCGGCTTATCGAGCGCGATGATCAGGCCGTTATCCATGATGGCGACGCGGTCGCAGAGTGTCTCGGCCTCCTCCATATAGTGCGTCGTCAACAGCACCGTGACACCGCGGTCGCTGATCTGCTTGATCAGGTCCCAGAGGTTGCGGCGAGCCTGCGGGTCGAGGCCGGTGGTCGGTTCGTCCATGAAGAAGAGCTTGGGGTTGTGGACCAAAGAGGCGACGATGCTGAAGCGCTGGCGCTGACCGCCGGAGAGGCTCTCAACGAAATCGTTGGCCTTATCGAGCAGGCCGACCTCATCCAAGAGCTTGCGGGTATCGACGCGCTCGCCGTAGGTCGAGGCGATCTGCTCAAGCTGCTCCGTCAGCTTGACCTTGTCCATGAAGGCCGGACTCTGCGACTGCACGCCAATGAGATATTTGACGCGCTGTGAGTTGGCCGAGACGTCGAGGCCATCGATCGTGACGGAGCCGTGATCGATCGTGCGCAGCGTCTCCATCATCTCGAGCGTCGTCGTCTTGCCGGCGCCGTTGGGGCCGAGGATGCCAAAGACCTCGCCGCGAGCGATCTCGAAGCTGACGCCGCGAACTGCCTCGGTGTCACCGTAGCTCTTCTTGAGGTCTTTGACTACTACAATCGGTTCGGCCATGTCTCCCTATTATAAAGAAGGTCGACCCGGTCCGGCAAGCGCCGACTTAATAAAGAAGGACCCGCCTAAACGGGTCGAATGGGGTCAGGCCTTCCATGGCCCGACCCCTTGAGCGTTCCACCTCCCTAGACCGGGCTGGCGGCCGGTCGCTTGGCGTAGTAGCGCCTGCCGAGACAGAGGACCGCGAGGCGGTAGAGGGATAGTCCAACGAGCCAAGCCAAGAATGCAGCCAGAAGTAAGAACGGGATGAAGCCGGCGGCGAACTGGCCAGAGGTCGATGGATGGAAGGGATCTGCGCCCTTTTGTAGGTCGATGGAGAGATAGACGGCGCCCCGATCGCTCACCTGCATCGTTGGATGCTGGCCCGTCTGGATCTTCCAGTTCACCACCCGCTCAACCGATCGCGTTTGATCCTGCCAGTCTTGGTACTGGACTGTGACAACGCGATAGATGTAGCCGTAGATGGCACCGGATTGGTACGGACCGCGCTGGGTAACGACTCCCGTCTCGTGATGCCAGTGCGACTGCACAGCGGCACGATGTCGTGCGGCACTGTGTTGGCCGGCGCGGAGGCCGATGAAGAGCAGCGGCAAGACCACCACCACTCCGACGAGCCCGCAGAGGAATATCCACCTCTCTCTTCGGTCGTAGGGCATGAATACGAGTCGCTTCTCCCACATGTCAAGCTCACCTTCCTCGTCGGGATTGAACTGACACATAGTACGATTAAATCTGTACTAACGCAAGCTGAGATCATCGAGAGTTCAGCAATCGGAGCGATTCATAACTCAAAACGACCCCGAAGGGTCGTTTTGAGGTTCAGTTCTGAGGAGAACTAGGCCGCGGCGGCCGCGTCCTTGTTCTCGTCCTCGGCGCCGTCGGCCGAGACCGGTGCGTCACCGGCCGGTGCGGGCATGCTGCCCATGGCGTCGTCGGTGGCAGGCGCGGCGGTAGTCGCGTCTACAGCGTCATCGTCATGAGTCTGGGGCGTGGTTGTGTCGTCTTGCATTGTGAGTACTCCCTGTTGGTTGATATAACGTATCTATTATCTCCCGCCCGGCTGGGGCGGTCAACTCCCCGAAACGTTGAGACCCGCCAGCGGCGGGTCTCAACAGAGTAGACTGTGGGCTTAGCGGTCGGACTTCTTCAGGATCGGTAGTCCGGTGCGAGCATTCTCGATCACCATGTAGCCAGCCGGCAGGTCGTCGACGGCGCCGTCTCGCTCGGTTCGAGCGAAGAAGTAGATACGCTGAACGCGGCCACCCTTAAGCGTGACGTCGCGCATGTGTAGGATGTATTCCTGTCCCTTTGAGTTGGTGTGCTTGTAAGCCACGGTTGCGATTCCTGTTTAATTGATATCTTCAGATTAAGCTAATGGTTTGGGCTTGTCAACCTGTTGCCTTCTGTAGATTGAATCACTCCTGTTGGAAGGTGACGGAAATCTGGCCGACGAGACTATTGGACGACCAAGTAGTTGTATTTGTAAGTCGTAGAGATGGTTGGCGCATTGGTGGTGTCGATGGTAAAGCTGCCGGTACCGACGGCGCCGTTGTAGTACTGAATCTGTGAGGCGTGGGTCTCGGCTGGGGTCAAGACGACGCGCGGAGCCACACCGAAGGCCGATCCGAAGCTGATGGTCGCCAGCTTGCCACCAGTCGAGCAGGTGCCGCCGGTATTGATGGTGACAGTGCCGGAGGTGTCGTTACCGGAGATCGAGACTGAGCCGTTGGAGCCGTCGATACAGCCGGTGATGGTGCCGACCGCCGCGGTCGTCGAGCCGCTCGAGTTGCCGCTGATGATGTGGCCGTTGACGGAGAGCGTGCCGTTGATGGTGGCGGCCTTGACGCTCAAATTACCGGCCGAACTGATGCTTGCTAAGACAGCGCCGGTCGAGTCCTGAGCCTGGAAGAGGTTGGCGCTCTGGCCACTCATGCCTTGGATCGAGACGGTGTGGTTGACGCTATCGACGATGAAGAGGTTGCCGCCGTTCGAGTCTTGGACCCAGACGACCTTGGAGCTGTCTTGGCGCGGCTTGAGCGTCAACGGCGAGTCGAGGTTACCGAGCAGTTGGAGCTGGCCACCAGGGCTAAAGACGGTGGCGGTGGTGCCGGCCTCAACCTGCACGCCGTCGATTAAGATATTGCGGGTGGCGGCATCGGACTGGCGAACATAGACGGTCGAGAACTGGAAACCACCGAGCGGCGCAAATGGTATGACACAGGTGAGGTAGGTCCACGTGGTAGTGACCGTCTGGCCAGTCAAGCAGTCAGTCTTGGTCGTGTTCGAGTCGTTTGAGTAGCCGAGGCTTAAGGTCGACATGCTACCACTATCGAGCCGCGCCCAGAGGCTGAAGGTGTAGTTGCCGGCTGCTGGATTACTGGGAAGTACGGCAGTCGCACCGTCGCCGACGCCACCATTGGTCGGAATCAATAGCGATCCGTTGCCCTGCTCTTGGTAGGTGGTGCTGCGACTCGGCGCGGTGGCCGAACCGAGGCTACTCCAACTGGTGGTGCCATCGGCTTCAAAGTCACCATTGGTCAAGAGGTTGGCCGTGAGAGCGGTGTTGACGTCGAAGAGCCGGTTGGCGTTGGCGTTCTGGATCTGGAAGGCTGAGTTGAGGCCAGTGGTGACTTGATTGATGATGGCACCGCCAGATATGGTCGAGACGCCGCCACTGCCAGACTGCAAGGTCACCGTACCACCGGTACTGGTGGTCTCACTACCAATAATGATGGTCTGGGCGTTATTGCCAAGACTGCCACCGGCGGTACCGATGAAGATGTTGCGAACTTGGTTGCTGGTACCGATGTTGATCTGGCCACCGCTACCACTTCCCGGGCCGTTGATGTTGATGTTGCCAGTACCGGAGACAAGGGTAATATTGCCACTATTACCGATTTGAACGGCGTTGGCGTTGACGGTGCCGATAGCGATCGTACCGCTGGCACCGGCTTGGATGCCGATGGCCGAGTTAGTAGTGCCACCTTGGATAAGCGTTGCGCTATTTCCGAGGAGGTTGCCGATGGTGACGGCGTCGGTGGAACTGGGGGTAGCATTGTTGCCGATGCCGATGGTCTGCGACACAGCACTGTTAGTGTTGCCGATTTGGATAGTATTGGCTACTGCGTTGGCGCCGATGTTGATCGTGCCGCTAGCACCGACCTGCAGGTTGATGGTGCCGCTAGTGCCGCCTTGGATAGTGGCGAAGCTAGCGCCGGTGAGCGAGCCGATGGTAATTGATTGAGCAGCATTACCGGTGCCGATAGCGACTGTGCGAGCATCATCGGTGCTACCGATATTGATACTGCCAGTGTTGCCGCTACCGGACGAGTTAATATTAAAGTTAGAGGCTCCGGTGAGTAAGAATATTGGCGTGCCGGATGCACCAGATGTACCTATATTGATGGTGGAGGTGGTAGCGGTACCAATACCAATGGTGCCGTTGGAGCCACTGCTGCCCTTGGCACCGGCATTGATGGTGATGCTGCCGCCACCGGCGCCACTGGCGCCAGCCGAGCCGCCCTGAATGGTGACGCCGCCACCGGTACCGGTCGATCCGCCGGTGCCACCCTGGAGAGTCGCCAGTCCGCCGGCGCCGTTACCATTACCATTGGCGGCCGAGACGGTTAGCGCACTACCGGCTGTGTTCACGCCGGGGGTAGCGATGGTGAGGTTGCGGGTCGCTCCTGAGGCAAACGTCAGATTGGTGTTGATTGAGGTTGGAACGTTGAGGTTCGATAGACTGATATTAGCATTGACGGTACCGGAACCGGCGCAGCTTCCGAAGATTAAGGTGGTGGCAGTTGAGGGGTCGGTCTGGAGACACTGGTTGACGGCCGGACCGGCCAGTGGCAACGTCAATGTGTACGCGCCAGTAGCGGTACCCGCGGTTAGGCCGATCAAGTTGGTGTTGGCGGCGTTGGCAAAGACCAACGTACCGGCTAGGCCGCTGGCACCGACTTTACCGAGCAAGACTTGATTGGCACTGGTGTCGACGGTCAGGACGGCGTTGTTGGAAGTGTTCTGAACCAGAAAGGCGGTGGCCGAAGTGGTAGCATCCTTGAACGTGGCGCTACCGTTAGCAATGAAGCTCTTGTTGGTAGCGACGGTGGTATTTTGGTTGAGGTTGATGGCGTTAGCGTTGGTGGTACCGACATTTAGCGCTGCAGTTGAGGCGGTATCGAGCAAGGGAGTGAGAACGCTGGTGGTGAAGCTGCCGGTGCCGTTGATGGTGAGGCCGGCGAAGGTGGGAGTGGCGCCGGTGTCGATGGTCTGGGGAGTCGAGAAGATAAGGGTGCTGAGGCCACTCGGAGTGATGGCGATCTCGTTGGTGGTGCCTTGGAGGGTTAGGCCACCGGTGAGGGTGTTGAGGGCGGTGACACCGGCCGCGCCACCGGTGCCACCGACACAGTTGTTGAAGGCCAGCGCGCCAGAGCCGTTGGTCTGGAGGCACTGGTTAGCGGTGCCGTCGGCGATCGGCAACGTAAAGGTGGGGTTGGTGCCGCCGGTGGCACCACTCTGGAGCGTCAGCGTGTTGTTGTTGGTCGAGTTCTTGAAGACCAATTTACCGTTCTGGGCGCTGGCCGTACCAACCGTCACACCGCCGCCGCCTTGGATGACGAGGTTGCCGGAGGCCGTGACGGTCGAGCCAGATTCGGACAGCGTCGAGCCTTCGATGTTGTTGGCGGTGGTGAACTTTGCAATCGTACCGACCGTACTGCTCCCGGACGTGCTGACACTGCCGGCGAGGCCAGAGCAGTTGCCGGTGGTGAGGCAGATGCCGGCACTGGAGACGCCCGGATCGGGCAGGGTGTAGGTGGTGTTCTGGCCGAGTGCCGCCACCCCGAGAGTGCCGGTGAAGGCACTGGCGGCATTATTGAAGGCGAGGGAGCCGGATAACACACTCGG
>CAYMAB010000039.1:0-5651 GCA_964388345.1 uncultured Candidatus Saccharimonadales bacterium | reverse complement strand
TTCAATCCGGGTTCGTGGTACCTTGGCTTGATTGGTGACATCAAGGATTCGGAGATAGAGGTAGATTTCTAGTTGGCAGAGTATGCGTCATGCATCGCATATCAACTTACGGTAGCGCATGGTTCATGGCAGGGGCACGAGGAATCGAACCTCGATCTACGGTTTTGGAGACCGTCATAATGGCCGTTATACGATGCCCCTACGCGCGCGGGCTCGGTTCGCCGACGCTACTTGAATTGTAAAGAGCTTACGCTAGCTTTACAAACTCGGGCCTACTTAGACTCCTTGAACTCCACGACCTTCTTGAGCGTCTTGGAGTACTTCTTCAGCACCAGACGATCAGGGGTGTTCTTGGCGTTCTTGCTGGTGGTGTAGACCGTCTGCGGATCCTCATCTGAGCGCAGCGCGATGTATGGTCTGTTTCGCTTTGGCATGATCTTTCCTTCTTCTTAATCTAGCGATGGTTCGGCTCTCTGGAGCCCAAGGCGAGGATTGAACTCGCGACCCCTTCCTTACCATGGAAGTGCTCTACCACTGAGCTACTTGGGCCCGTCTTACGGTGATCGATTCAGTTCGTTCTTAAAACAAATGGTGCCGGGTGAGAGATTCGAACTCCCGAAGGCGTACACCAGCTGATTTACAGTCAGCCCCCGTTGGCCACTTGGGTAACCCGGCACGTCCGAACCGCCTGCCAGCCTCCAAAAGCTAACGCTCCTTCCGGCTTATCGGCGGTTCCTCCTTTGCCTCACCAAACAGCTATGCTTGGTTTGGCTCGGCTTTTCAAGACCGCTCCCCCGCCAGCCGAACCGGACGAAGTCGTTTGGATGGCGGAACAGCGAGGCTTTATGCGTAAGTTGGAGTAGCGGTCGTGTGACCGATACGTAGACTGAAGCATAAAACGAGCTGGAGCCGACGAGAGGAATCGAACCCCCAACCTACGGTTTACAAAACCGTTGCTCTACCGATTGAGCTACGTCGGCCGGTGATGGTGGGTGCTGGTCCCTCACGGCTACTCAGCCAGCCAATAGTAACATCGATCGAACCATTAATCAACTGGCTGAGCGACGCTCCCGGCCATTCGGAGCGCCTTGGCGTCTGTGGGGTCGATCTCGAGAATCTGGCGATAGGCCTCCTCGGCTCGCCTAGGCTCATGTTGGGCGGCGTAGGCCTCGGCGAGCAGCGTCAAGTTCTTCTTATTGCGCTCGAGCGCCACCGCTTTCTCGAGTGAGGCGACCACCTTCGACTGGTTGGCGACCTTGGCGTAGGCCTTAGCGAGGCCGGTGTAGCGCAGCGCCGTCGGCTCGAACATGATGGCCTTCTCGATCGCGGCGATGGCCTTGATGTAGTTGTGGTTCTCATGATAGGCCGAGCCGAGGTTGTAGTAGGCCGTGGCCGAAGGAGCCAGCTGGGCGGCGATCCCGAGACACTCGACGGCATCGGGGTAGTTCTTCAACGCCATGTAGATCAGGCCGAGGCGGCTATAGGCCAGCTTATCCTTGTGACTCAGCTTCAGCACCTTCAAGTAGGCCTTCTCGGCCGCGAGGTACTGGCGTTCGGCGTAGAGGCGAGCGGCGTACTTGGTGAGTTGATCGAGCTGTTGCGAGGCCGGGCTGGCGGTGACGGTGCCCTTGGCCGGGCGGCGGCCGAGACGGGCCAGCGAGCGAGCCAGCCAGTAAGTGGCACTGGCAAAGAAGACAAGCTCAAGGATCATAGCTCGAGCACCAACCCCTCAAGGGCCAACTTGGCGCCGACGTTACTGGCAAGGCGCCGATGGTAGCGACCGAGTGCTTCGAGTGAGCGAAGCAGCTCAACCGCCGCCGGCGCGGCGGCGGTGATCTGCCGACGGAGGGCGCTGGTCAACTCGGTGGCGCCGAGGCCTTGGGCAAGGAGCGATGGCACCAACAGTAACCGGTCGTAGAGGCTGCCGGCTAGCACTTGGGCCGCCAGCTGCGAGAGCTGGCGGTGACCCTCCAGCGCCTCGGGATCGGACAGGAGCCGAGCAATCCGGGCCGGCCGATTGAGCCGCAGCCGCTCAATCTCGGCGACTCGGTCGGCCGAGGCGCCCGACTCGGCCAGCCAGTCTTTGATCTCTGGCGCGGTCGGCACGACGAAGCGCACCTGCTCACAACGCGACCGGATAGTGGTGGTCAGCGCCTCGGCCGTGGTGGTGATGAGGATGATGAGCGTGCGTGGTGGCGGCTCCTCGAGCGTCTTAAGCAGGCGGTTCTGGGCCTCGAGCGTCAGCCGCTCGGCCGGTTCGATCACCACAACACGCTGGCTAGCCTCGTAGTAGGGCTGGACCATCAGCTGTTCCTGTAGGCCCTTGACCACCTCGACCCCAAGGCTGGGGGTGGTAGCTTGGATCATGATCAGGTCGGGATGATTGCCGCCCGCCAGCGAGCGGCAGCTCTGGCAGTCGTCGCCACCACCGGCCGGACAGTTGAGACGCTGAGCCAGCGCGATGGCCGCGGTGGTGCGTCCGAGCCCAACCGGGCCGACGAAGATGGCCGAGGCGGCACCGGGGCGCAAGCCGGCCAGCTGGCGGGCAGTGACGGGATGAAGTAACGGTTCCATGGCTCTATTATAGCGGCATTAGAGCGTCTGGAGATACTCCTCGAGGTCTTTGGGCAATGGGCTGGTGAAGCGCTGACGATGGCCGCTCGGTAGTTCGAGGTCGAGGCTAGCCGCGTGGAGGAACTGGCGGCCTAGGCTGGTTGTGGCCGTCCCATAGAGTCGGTCGCCCACAATCGGATGGCCGATGGCGGCTAGGTGTACGCGCAGCTGATGGGTGCGACCGGTTAGCGGGTGTGCCTCCACCAGCGTGGCGTCACGGTATCGCCTCACCACCACCAACTCCGTGGTGGCTGACTTGCCGCTAGCCACCACTTGGCGCTTGGTTGGATGGGTGTGGTGCGGGCCGAGTGGCAGATCAATCTTGAACCGGTCGTCGGCCACCACCCCCTTTACTAGGGCGATATAGACCTTCTCGACCCAGCGAGCCTTGAACTGATCTTGCAGAAAGCGCTTAGCCGTGGCAGTCCGGGCCACGATCATCACCCCAGAGGTGTCGCGGTCGAGTCGGTGCACGATGCCCGGCCGGTCGCTATCTGCATCGCTGACCTTAACGGCCAGCACCCGGGCAAGGTTCAGACTAAGGTCGCGACTGCCAACGGCGTGGACGACCAATCCGGCCGGCTTATCGACCACGATGACATCATCGTCTTCATATAGGATCGCGACGTCGGGGTCGGGCGCGGGGTGTTTCATTAACGAATCTGGGCGGCGGCCTTTGTCAGGTCACGCTTGGCACCTAGGATGATTAGCCGATCGCCGGGGTAGATGACCTCGCTGCCGGTCGGGCGCACGATGCTGGTGCCATCAGCGCCGTTGATGGCGATGACGGTAGCCCCGCTAGTGGCCGCACCGTCGCCAGCGAAGCGGCTCTGGCCGAGGCGTTGGCCGGCTACCGGCGCGTGCTGACCCACCACCATCTCCTCAACCTGCAAGTCCTTGGTGTCCTCGGTGCCGTTAATGACGTCGAAGTAGTCGACCACACCGGGCCTCAGTACCATCGAGGCCATGTGGTAGCCGCCGATCTCATAGGGCAGTGCTACTCGGTCGGCGCCGGCCCGTTTCAGCTTGACCTCGTTGTCACGCCGGTTGGCCCGCGCCACCACATAGAGGTCTGGGTTGATCGACTTGGCGGCCAGCGTCACGAAGAGGTTCTGAGAGTCCTCACCGAGGCTTGCCACCAGCCCGGCCGCCCGCTCGATCCCCGCCTCGATCAAGGTGCCCTCGGCGCCACTGTCGGCACAGAACGCGAGGTAACCAGACTCGATGGCCTCGTCGACCCGCTCTTGGTCGCGGTCGAGTCCAACGAACTCAACACCCTCGGTAGCCATCTCGCGAGCCACTTGGCTGCCGACGCGTCCGAGGCCGCAGACGATGTAGTGCCCCTTTAGTTTATCGACTTTGGCTTTCATACGTTTAATCCGGACATTATCACTCAGTCCAATCATATATTCGGCGAACCACTTAAGCAAATAGGCGATGATGACGAGGCTGGCCACGATCAAGAAGAGCAAGAGTCCCCGGGCCGGCCAGCCGACGACGTCGCCGTGGGGGATGTGGGTCAAGAGAATCAGGGTGGTATCGTAGAGCGACTCGGTGTAGGCGATATGCTCAAGGCGGGCAAAGCCGACCGTCCCGATCGCCAGTAGCACGAGGGTTAAGATACCGATATTGACCAGCGTCCGCGGCTTCCATTCGCTCACCTGTCCATTATAGCATCTCGGTTATGGTTTGGGGGCTGTGCCCTGCCATCGAAAAAGCGGCCGAGTTACCTCGGCCGCTTGGTTTAGACTGTCATGGTGGTGGGATGACTGTACTACTATTAGCATCAAGCTCCGCCGCCATCTCATCGAGCCTCTCTCGAACTTTAGAATCGCTCCTAGGCAGGCTCTGCAGTACAATCCAGCGAACATCATCCGAGGTTTCTACTTCTCTATTAGATGGTGTCTCCAGGGTAACCAAGCTTGGCTTGAGCGGGCGATGAACGGCGCGCAAATCTGATTCTATTAGACTACTCACCGCAATCTCGGTTATACCAAGTTGCCGACTAGCCGCATGAAGAAGTGTGCCTTCACCTGTCGCCATGCAAACATGACCGACACCGCTTGCTTGATCCTCCTCATAGTAGTCGATCCGACCAGACGTAAATACCAAGTCCCCGGGCAGCAGCGATTCAAGAAACTTTCCGACTGGGCGATCTATCCTTAGCCCAGGACCATCATGAAGTTCGGAGACTTGATAGTACAGCTGTTGAATCGATCGTCTTGGCAGCCAAACGCCAAGTTTGCCGTAAAGATACTTGACGAAACTAGAGCAATCAAAGGCTTTTGGGGCATCCGACAGCCTAGATCCTCGCCGATATTCAGCAACACCGACCAAACTCCTGCCAAGTGCTACGATATCGACTTCAAGCGCCTTAAAGCCTTTTGCCGAGAGTATGGCCATGGCTTCTTCCCAATCAATGTGTAGGAGCAGCAATTCAGGGACTACGGCACACCGATTGCCAACTGCTCGATAATCAAAGTGGTCAGACATGTTGGCTCCTTTGTTTTGTGAAAGTTCGAGACACGAAAAAGACCTACCCAATGGACAGGCCGATGTAACCAAATCTAGTCTATCCTCTGGGCGGCTCTTGAGGATTGTGACGAGTAAAGCTAGACCAAGTTGTCAGTCGATGGTTGTGGATCATTTCTAGGTAATGATACCACATTAGACTTTGCTATACTTAGTGCCATGGAATGGAAGCGGCCACCCCTAAATAAGGTCTATGAGGCGCTCGGTGCGATCGGTGACGGCCGGGTTGAGCTCGACGGCGATGCGGCCAAGGTGTTCTCTTCAAGCGGCAACAAGCACTACGACGTGAACTACGATCCGGCCGGCAAGACGATCAGCGCCAACGACAACGGGTCGTATTGGGTGGGGTACTTGGGCTACCCCAGCATCGCCTTCTTACTCAAAAAAGGCGTGATTGACTTCGATCCAAGGTTGGCCCAGTATTTGACCGGATTTGCATGGAAGGATCTCAATCAAAAGTATAAGAATAACTTCGATAAGACCGATGCCTACATCGACGAGCAGAT
>CAYMAB010000038.1:0-5704 GCA_964388345.1 uncultured Candidatus Saccharimonadales bacterium | reverse complement strand
CGACGCTGCACTGACGATCCTGCCGATCATTCTGATCATCGGCTTCTTCTACTTCATGATGCGCCAAGCCCAAGGCTCGAGTAACCAAGCCATGAGCTTCGGCAAGAGCCGGGCGCGGCTCTTTGGAAACGAGAAGACCAAGGTGACTTTCCAAGACGTCGCCGGCGCCGAGGAGGCGAAAGTTGAGCTCACAGAAGTGGTGGAGTTCTTGAAGTACCCGCAGAAGTTCGAGGCGCTCGGCGCCAAGATTCCCAAGGGCGTGCTGCTCTTTGGCCCGCCGGGAACCGGCAAGACGCTCTTGGCGCGCGCCGTCGCCGGTGAGGCCGGAGTGCCCTTCTTTAGCATCTCCGGCTCCGAGTTCGTCGAGATGTTCGTCGGCGTCGGTGCCAGCCGCGTGCGCGACCTCTTCGCCCGGGCCAAGAAGAACGCGCCCTGCATCGTCTTCATCGACGAGATCGATGCCGTCGGTCGTCAGCGCGGCACCGGTATGGGCGGCGGCCACGACGAGCGCGAACAGACGCTCAACCAGATCTTGGTCGAGATGGACGGCTTCGAGCAAGGCACCAATGTCATCGTGATGGCGGCGACCAACCGGCCCGACGTTCTCGACCCAGCGCTACTGCGCCCCGGACGCTTCGACCGCCGCGTCACGCTCGACGCCCCCGACCTCAAGAGCCGTCAAGAGATCCTAACGGTCCACTCCCAGGGCAAGCCGCTCGACAAGGACGTTGACCTAGAAGAGGTGGCCAAGAAGACGCCCGGCTTCTCCGGCGCCGACTTAGCTAACCTCATGAACGAGTCGGCCATTCTGGCCGCCCGTCACAATCAAAAGAAGATCATGCAGGCCGACCTCGGTGCCTCGATCGAGAAGGTCATGCTCGGCCCCGAGCGCCGCAGCCGCGTCATGAACGCCGAAGAGAAAGAGATTACGGCCTACCACGAGGCCGGTCACGCCATCGTCTCGCACGTGCTGCCGAACTGCCATCCGGTCCACAAAGTCACGATCATCTCGCATGGCAACGCCGGCGGCTTCACGTGGAGCCTGCCAGAAGAAGAGAAGAACCTTTCGAGCGTGGCCGACTTCAAAGACGACCTCGCCATGATGCTGGGCGGCCGCATGGCCGAGAAGGTCGTCTTTGGTGAGGTCACCACCGGTGCCTCCAACGACCTCCAGAACGCCACGGCGCTGGCCCGCCGCATGGTCATGGACTACGGCATGAGCAAACGTTTGAAGAACCGCGTCTTCGGTTCGCACACCGACACCATCTTCCTCGGCCGCGAGCTCGGCGAGGGCAAGAACTACTCCGAAGAGGTCGCCAAGCTGATCGACGCCGAAGTGGCCGAGCTGATCGACGAGGCCGCCACTCGCGCCGAGCACGTCGTGGTGACTCACCGCGCTAGAGTCGACAAGATCGCCGAGCGGCTGATGGCCGTCGAGACGATCGAGGGCCCGGCCTTCGACGAGCTGATGGGCGGCGCCAAGGATCGCCGCCCTCGCTCGAGCGCCCAGCCACCGGCCGAGGGCGAGAAGAAGGCCGCCAAAGCGGCCAAGCCGGCGGCCCACCCCACCACCGAGGCGGCCGGCGCTTAGTTTCATATGATCTGTGGCGACTGGATTGGTCAGTCGGGCCGGCCGATTGTATAATGGCTACAATGGCCGACACTAATCATTAATCAGGAGAACCCAGATGCCCAAAGCCCTCAATCCCTTGCTTAAGAATGAGTATACGAAGCGGATTTATCAGAAGCTGGGCAAGCGCCGACCCTACGTTGATCGTCACCAGACCAAGCACTATCGCATTAAGCAGTTGGATGAGAATGGTGGCTGGCTGGTCTTAAATGACTACAAGGGTCCAGCCATCCCCAAAGCCGAGTGGGAGAGTCTAGAATACCTATCCTATCCGACCGATCCCGACAACCTATTTGCACCCCTTGCGTCGTCGACCGGGAAGGTCGAGCTAAAGCCATTCTGGGATCACGGCAAACCCGATAAGGGTGGCGTTTGGACCGCCAATGCCAAGAAGGCCCCCACTTTGGTTAAATGGGTCGAGTCGGTGGAAGCAAACTTTGGTCGCTTGCAGCTGCTTAAACAGAGCCCATCGTCGGTCCGTGAGGCTCGCTATGCCGTTCATCTCGATGACAACAATCGTCTCAATCCAGAGCCCGAGGGTTGGGTGGTGCGGGTTTGGTTGGAGCTGACCGACGACCCCAACAGCTACATGATCTTGCGCCAAGAGGAGTTTGATCGCCGAACCGAGGCTAGGATCTCGATGCCCAAGGGTCGTCAGCTGATGGTCGATTCCGAGCGGCTCTTTCATGCCGTGGCCAATGGCAGTGGTCGCCCCCGCTACGCCTTGATCGCGAGCTTTGAGAGCGGCCCAGCGCTCGAGAAATGGATCGCCTCACAGGGGGTCATTGATTGGAAGAGCCCGAAGCTATAGAGCTGGTCCTAGGGCTGAACCATGGCTAGTTCAAAACTGATATCGAGGGTTAATCGGCCGCTAAGCTTTAGCAGTACCGCCACCGTTCTATCCGTCGCCTTCATTACCAGTGCCGGCTTAGGGCTCTTGCGCGACCGGCTGCTGTTTGCGCACTTCGGCTTAACTGGTACGCTCGATGCCTACCTCCAAGCCTTCCAGATCCCAGACTTCATGTATACGCTCTTGGTCTCTGGGGTGTTTACACTCTCGTTGATACCGGTGCTATCCGAGTACTATGTCCGGAACGAGCAGTCGAAGGCTTGGCGACTAGCCAGCAGCCTCTTCAACATCGCCGCCATCGCTACCTTTACGGCCAGTGTCTTGATGCTGATCTTTGCTAACAGACTGATCTACCTGATTGCTCCCGGCTTCGACCCCGTTCGCCACCACCTCGCCGTCCACATCATGCGCATCTTTGCCTTCAACCCCCTCCTCTTCTCGGTTGCGAGCGTTCTAGCCAGTGTCCAGCAGTCGACCAATCGCTTCCTCTTCAACGATGCCTTCGTGCCGGTGCTCTACAATCTAAGCATCATCTTTGGTATTCTGGTGCTCTCGCCCCACTTCGGCATCGTCGGGGTGGCCTATGGCGTAACGATCGGCGCCATCATCCAGTTTGGCGTCCAGCTGCTCGGCATGATCGGTATCGGCTTTCACTACACCCGTGGTATCGATTGGCGGCAATCTGGTCTGCATAAACTGGGAAGACTGGTGGTACCACGAACGCTCGATCAAGTGCTCGATCAGATCAACGCGGTGGTGGTTCGTGGCATCGCCTCGTTCTTAATCCCGGGCTCGATCGCTATCTACCAATATGGCCTGAATATTTGGGGTATCCCAGTGACGTTGATCGGTGTGGTGGTGGCGACGGTGGCATTCCCGCGTTTGAGCGAGACGGCGGCCGGTAATAGAATAGCTAGCTTCAAGTATGAGGCCCTACAGAAGCTTCGTCTCGTTATCTGGCTAACTCTACCGGCCGCCATGGTGATTCTCGTGATGCGCCACTACGTTGTACGCTTGCTGCTTGGCAAGGAGAGCCAGATATTGGCAGTGGTGGTGGGTTGGTTTGCGCTCTCAATCGTCTTTCGTACCGTCTTTTACTTAATCGGGCGGCTCTACTATGCCCGCCAGAATGTCATAACACCGCTCATAATATCGGTCTTTGCCATCACCACCAACATCATTCTAACGATCATCTTAACCAAGCGCTTTGGTGTCGCCGGGATGGCCATCGCTCAGTCGATCGTCACCACGCTTGAGGTCTCGACCATGGTCATATTGCTCCATCGCAAGCTCGAAGGCGGCCTCATCACTCGGAAGTTTCTATCGGCCGTCGCGCGAATGCTGGTGGCCAGCGGCGTGATGGCGATCGTGATCGCGGGGGCGAATCGAGTCTTGCCGCTGACCCCAACCGACGTCGGCTTCATTAACTTGGTTCCGCGCTTCTTTGCCATCGTTAGCGTGAGCCTCCTAGCATACCTCGTAGCTGGAGTTCTCTTGCGGCTAGAGGAGGTTGGGATCTTCTTTAGCAGTATCAAACGACTACTATCAAGTTCGTTGAAACGGGTCTAGTCGCCGGGCTCTCGCTCGAATGAGTGACATATCACTCGCCTAGGCCAATGGTACGGTCGATAGGATCGTTTAGTTATCAACGCACGGTCCACTTCAGGTATAATTAGGCCCATGTCTGAAGAGTCACAAATCCGCAACTTCTGCATCATCGCCCATATCGATCACGGCAAGTCGACGCTGGCCGATCGCCTCTTGGAGTTGACCGGCACGGTGGCGAAGCGAGAGATGCAGGCTCAGCTGCTCGATTCGATGGAGCTGGAGCGCGAACGCGGTATCACCATCAAGCTGCAGCCGGTGCGGATGCGCTGGAAGAACGAGACGCTCAACTTGATCGACACGCCCGGCCACGTCGACTTCAGCTACGAGGTCTCGCGGTCGCTGGCGGCCTGTGAGGGGGCCGTGCTGGTCGTCGATGCGGCCCAAGGCGTCCAAGCCCAGACCGTTGCCAACCTCAACCTTGCTAGGGCCGCCGGCCTCACCATCATCCCCGTGATAAACAAGATCGATCTGCCGGCGGCCGAGCCCGACCGCGTCGCCGCCGAACTGGCGGCCCTGCTCGGCTGCGATCCCGGCTCCGTCTTGCGCCTCTCGGCCAAGACCGGCCAAGGTGTGCCCGAGCTGCTCGACCGCATCACCGCCGAGGTGCCGCCGCCGGCCGGTGATCTAGCCGCCGATCTGCGCGCCCTCATCTTTGATTCCATCTACGACCAGTACCGCGGCGTCATCCTCTACCTGCGCATCGTCGATGGCGCGCTGCCGAGCGGCGCCGCCATCGAGCTGATGGCCTCGCACCAGAGCGGCCTCGCCATCGAGGTCGGCAGCTTCCAGCCGGCCCAGCTGGCCTCCGCACAGCTGACGGCCGGCGAGATCGGCTACGTCGTCACCAACTTCAAGTCGATCGCCCAAGCCAACGTCGGCGACACCGTCACCCTGCAGCCACACCCAGCCACTCGGCCGCTGGCCGGCTACCGCGCCGTCAAGCCGTTCGTCTACGCCGGTCTCTTCCCGGCCTCCTCGGCCCAGTACCAAGCCCTCGGTGAGGCGCTGGCCAAGCTCAAGTTAAACGATGCTGCGCTGACGTATGCGCCGGAGAACTCACAGGTCCTTGGCTTCGGCTATCGCATCGGCTGCCTCGGCCTCTTGCACCTCGACATCATTAAGGAGCGCTTGGAGCGCGAACATAATCTTGAGATCGTCCTCACCACGCCCTCGACCGACTACGAATTGACGCGCACCGATGGCACGGGGGCCGCCATTCACAGCGCCGCCGAGCTGCCCGATCCCAGCCAGATCGCCACCATCAAGGAGCCATGGATAAGCGGCGAGATCGTGGTACCGGGCCAGTACCTCGGTGGCATTATTGGCCTGATCAACGGCGCCCGCGGTGTCAAGACCGACCTAAGCTACCTCGACGAGACGCTGGCGTTGGTGAAGTTCGAAGCGCCGCTGGCCAACGCGCTGACGGGATTCTACGACGACCTCAAGAGCGCCACCGCCGGCTACGGCACCTTTAACTACGAGCTGGCCGACTACCGCGCCGGCGACCTCGTTCGTCTCGACATCTTGGTCGGTGGCCAGCCGGTCGATAGCCTTGCGCTCATCACCCACCGCGATGAGGCCTATCGTTTGGGCAAACAGATCGTTGAGAAGCTCAA